>JAGOHT010000083.1 GCA_017996055.1 Alphaproteobacteria bacterium | reverse complement strand
CATGATTGGAGATAATCTGCAAACCGATATTCGTGGTGGGCGGGAAAACGGGCTGGATACCGTGCTGATTCTGGGTGGCGTGCATGGTGCGGCGCTCGGCAGCGCCCGGGGCGCAATGCCGTCAATGGAAAGACTGATCGCGCTTTGCCAAAAAGAGGGCTACACGCCGACCTATGCCTTGCCAACGTTGAAATATTAATTGCCAAGGTGGTATAGCGCGCGCCATGCTTCCCGCCTGGATATTGCTGGGGGACGGGCATGGAAGTCGGTATCGGTTTAATCGGCGGCGGGTTTCTGCTGGCGACGATTATCGTCACCTGGCTTAATCGTGGCGCGATTACGGCGCTGGAAGATGAGCAGGTGCGGCTACGGGCGCAACTACGCAAACTGACGGCTATCATTGAAGAACGCGCTACGGCAACAGATGCGCCACGCGCCGAAGCGAATGCGCCAGCAGCCGCGGCCCCGGTTGTGGAACCGGCGTTGCGGCTTTCGGATGAAGACATTGCGCCAGTGATGCAAACAACGGCGCAAGAGGAACCTGCACCGGCCGCCGCACGGCACGATGAGCGCGCGGTTAGCTTTGAGCAGCAGTTCGGTTTGCGCCTGCCGATTTGGGCGGGTGGTTTCGCGCTGATTTTAACCGGTTTCTTTCTCGTCAAATATTCGATTGAGATGGGCTGGCTCAGCCCGGGCGTGCGCGTGGTGCTGGGGCTGATTTTCGGCGGTGGTTTGCTCGGCGCGGCGCGCTGGGTGCGGCAGCGTGGTATCGCCAGCGGTCAGCGCATTGCCCAGGCGCTCGCTGGCGCGGGCATCGCCGATCTCTATATCTGCATTTATGCCGCCTGTATGCTCTATGACTTAGTGCCTGCTTGGCTTGGTTTTGGCGGCATGGCGCTGGTGACGGCGGGGGCGGTGTTCCTGGCGATGGAGCAGGGGCCGCCGATTGCGCTGCTCGGACTCATGGGTGGGTTCTTTACGCCGGCATTGGTCAGCACCGGCCATCCGAGCGCGCCGTTGCTGTTTGCTTATCTCTATCTGCTCCTCGCCGGATTCATCTTCGTCATCCGTCAACGCGACTGGTGGCTGTTGGCGATACCCACCGTGCTGGGCGCGTTTCTGTGGGCGGCAATCTGGTTGTTTGGCGGCATGTTTGCGCCGGGGGATAGTCTGTGGGTTGGGCTGTTCCTGATTGCGAGCTGCGCCACCGTGGTGGCCGCTAATCACCGTGAAGTTGCGGAACAGGCGGCGCATGAGCCGGTGCTGGCCTTCGGTAAGCGGGCGTTGACGTTGCAATATGGCACGATGGGCGGCGCGCTGGTGTTGCTCAGCCTGTTGACGGGCGAGGCGGCCTTCACGGATTTGGAATGGGGTTTGTTCGGGTTGCTGAGCGTCGGCGGCATCGCGCTCGCCTTCTTCAATCAAGCGCTCTATGGGTTGGTGCCGTGGCTGGCGCTGGTGGCGAACAGCTTCCTGCTGCTGGTTTGGCACACGGACGATGCCGGGCGCTATGGTTTGACTCTGGCTCTGTTCGCGGCGCTGTTTGCGGGGAGTGGCTATGCGTTGCAAGCGCGCAGCGATAGACCGTTGCTGTGGTCGGGATTGTTGACGGCAAGCGGCCTGGGCTATTTCCTGATTGCCTATTTCAAACTGCGTCATGCACCAGCCCTGGTCGAAGTGCCGCTGCTCTGGGGTGGCCTGGCGCTGGCGCTTGCCGCCGGAGCGGTCGAGCTGCTGCGGCGCTTGACGCTGCAAATCCCATCCGGTCATGCGCAACGTGCCGGTGTGCTCAGTCTTTATGCCGCGACGGCGACCGGCTTCATCGCCATTGCGCTGACGATTGAATTGCAGCGCGAGTTTCTCTCGGTCGCTTTTTCGTTGCAAATGCTGGCGCTCGCGGCGCTGGCGCAGCGCTTTGCCCTGCCAGCCTTGCGCTGGCTGACGGGCGTGATGGGCTTGTGTTTCGGGGCGCTGCTAGTGCCGCAGATTCTGCTGCTGGTGCAACTCACGGCCTATAGTCTGGTCGAGGCCAAGCTGGCTTTGCAAGCGAGCGTGCCGCTGGTGCAATGGCCGCTGTTTCAGCTTGGCGCGCCCGCTTTGTGTTTTGCCATCGGCAGTCTGTTGCTGCGACAGGGACGTGACGACAGGCTGGTAAGGAGCATGGAGGTCAGCGCCATTATTCTCATCGGCGTGATGGGCTATTATTTGTCACGCCATGCTTTCCATCCCAATGACAATATTCTGTTCGTCAAAGCGGGCTTCGGTGAACGTGGCTTTATCACCACGGCGCTGTTTCTCTATGGGCTAGGCTGCGTGGCGCTGGGGCGGCGCTTAGGGCGCGGCAGCATCGGCACTAGCGGGTTGGTGCTGATGGGCATGGCGGCGTTCCGCGTGCTGTATTTCGATTGTCTGCGCTATAACCCACTATGGGCAGAGCAGGATGTCGGCAGCTGGCCGATTTTCAACCGCCTGTGGCTGCCTTATACGCTGCCGGTGGTGTGGCTTGGTCTGCTGCTGCGGCTGTTGCCAGCGGAGGAGCGCTTTGCAAGGCTGCGACCGGCGCTGAAAGGGGCGATGCTCGGCTTGCTTTTTGTCAGCGTCACGCTGCAGGTGCGGCAGCTCTATCATGGGCAGTTTTTGCAACAGGGCGTGACCAGCAATGCCGAGATTTATACTTACTCAGCGGGCTGGCTGGTGCTCGGCTTGGCACTGCTTGGCTTCGGCACCGTGCGGCGCGAAAAACTACTGCGCGTGGCGTCGCTCATCGTCATGCTACTGACAGTTGGTAAGGTGTTTCTCTATGACGCCAGCGCGCTAGAGGGGCTCTATCGCGTCTTCTCCTTCCTCGGTTTGGGGCTGAGCTTGCTTGGGCTAAGCTGGTTCTATGCGCGCTTTGTGTTCGGCAGCCAAAAGGAGAGGGCGTGACGGATACGGTGTTCTATAACCGGCGTGGCGCAATCGTGACGCCACCGCCGGGGGCGATTATCCGGCCACGGCGCGCGATTTATGCACTGCTGGTGCAGTCCGCGCATGTGCTGCTGATTTGGCCGAACTTCACCAACGGGATTCCCGACTTGCCGGGCGGGGGCATCGACGCGGGCGAGACGCCGGATGAGGCGCTGCTGCGCGAATGGGTGGAGGAAACTGGTGGTGTGTTTCCGGCAGAGGCGCGGGAGGTGACGGCGGCGCGCCACCAGCATGTGCGCGGTTTTCATGCCGAGGAAGATGCCGAATTCTGGATTTATGACCAGAGCTTCCGTCTCTACCAGCATGACGCGCCCGTCAGTGCCGGACGCTGGGTGAACCCGGAGGGGCATCAGGCGGGGTGGGAACCGTTGGCTACGCTGCCAAGCTTATCGCTCAATCGTGCGCATTGGCTGGCGGTAGCAAAATGGCTGCCGGTTCTATGTATGACAGAGGCCTGAAAAGGCATAACGGGTTGTGATGGCGAAATTAAATTTCAATTAACCACGATGTCAATGTGTGATTATTGCCAAGAATGGAAATAGATAACGTATTTTTTCGTGCTTTTTGGTTGCCGCAGAATGGCAATATGTTACGGTTCAGATGTTAACACCGTTCTAACCAATCGCGATGGAGATGAATATGGCTGTTGTTGCCGCTAAGAAGGAAGAAGTCACCGCCATTGAGCCGAAGAAGCCAGCTGCGAAGAAGCTCGCTGTTAAGGCTCCTGAGCTGAAGAAGTAGTTTCTTCACTTAAATAAGCTTGAAAGCGCGCGTTTCTGACGCGCGCTTTTTTGTTGCCTGTAATATGGAGCATAAAAAACGGCCTACCTATATGCAGGCCGTTTCTGTTTGGGGTACGCAAGGTTCAGGCAGCAGCGCTAATGGCGGTTGGTGCGGCCTGCTCAATTTCCAGTGTCACGGCGGCGGCGTGAAGAATGGCGGCGATGCGAATGGCATCCTGCACCATCTCGACGGTCGCGCCCTTGGTCAGCACTTCATGCTCGTGCGATTCCATGCACATGCCGCAGCCATTGATGGCGGAGACGGCGAGCGCCCACAGTTCGAAATCTAACTTGTCGACGCCGGGGTTGGCCATCGCGGTCATACGCAGCCGCGCGGGCAGGTTGCGGTAATTGGTGTTCCCCACCAGATGGGTGAAGCGATAATAGATATTGTTCATTGCCATAATGGAGGCGGCGAGCTTGGCGGCCTGCAGCGCTTCTGTGCTCATATGCTGCGCGGCTTCGGCGACGATGGCCTGCAGCAGCTGCGGGTTACGGCAGGCCGCGGCGGCACTGACAGCAGTGCCCCAAAGCTGCTGTGGGTTGAGGCTGACGATGGTGCCGAGGCTCCCCAAATTCAGCCGCGTATCACGCGCATAATCCGGAATTTGCTCCTTGATGCTCTCAATGCTCATGGGGATGCCTTTCAAAGAATGACTAAGAAATTTTAAGTTTTCCGAAGCCGCCCGAAATCCATATTTCACAGATTTCGGGCGGCTGAGATGACGCGTTGAGCGTCCGCGCAACTTTTTGCGCGAAGCCAAGCGTTGCGAAGCAACACGCCTGGCGTTTGAAGGCGGATAATTAAGCCGCCTTCAGCGTGTCCTGACCCTTCTGCCAGTTGCAGGGGCAGAGTTCGTCGCTCTGCAGCGCATCAAGCACACGCAGCACTTCTGCGGTGTTGCGGCCGACATTGAGGTCGGTGACCGAAACGAAGCGGATGATGCCCTGCGGATCGACAATGTAGGTCGCGCGCATGGAAACACCAGCAGCCTTGTCGAGGATGCCCAACTCCTGGCTCAGCTCACGCTTGATGTCGGCGAGCATCGGGAAGGGCAGACTCTTGAGGTCGGCATGGCTGTTGCGCCAGGCGAGGTGGACAAACTCGCTGTCAATCGAAGCGCCAAGCACTTGCGCGCCACGGTCGGCGAAATCCTTGTTCATCTTGCCGAAGGCGGCGATTTCGGTTGGGCAGACGAAGGTGAAATCCTTCGGCCAGAAGAAGACGATCAGCCACTTGTCCTTATAGCTCGCGTTAGTCACGTCCTGAAACGCGGTCTTGATATCGGTGCTGGTTACGGCGGTCAGATTAAAATTCGGGAAGGAATCACCAATCGTCAACATAGGCGGAGTCTCCTGCTAGCGTTAAGTTTCAGGGCGCTGTTGCGTCCTGCCGCGCGGGCGGTTCCCGCTCTTGCGGCGCAGCAATGTTATAGGGCTTGGCGCGGGCTTTGCCAAGTCTAATTTAGAATCATTCTAAACAAAGATTTATGCCTGAATGGCCATTTTGGCTGAATCCTATGGTCATTATGACGGTGCTGCGCGATAATAAGTGGTATGAAATTAGGAGGTAATCGATGCGCCAGAAAGCATTTTTTCTCCTTGTCGCTGCGCTGTTTCTGCTGCTTACGGTTTCCCATCTGCGGGCTTTTGAAGTCGGTGGTGGTGGCAGCGAGCAATATCCGCCTGCCACTGTGCAGGCCGGGCAACCCGCTATCGTCAAATATATCGTCAGTGTCTGGGGGCAGGGCGGGTCGATCGCGGGGCGCTATCGCGATATTACGCTGCATTACCGGCTGTTGGGTGAAGCCGACTATCGGGATGTGGCGGCGCGGCCCGCGCCGTTGCCGGAGAATTACCGCAAGGCGACGACAGAACGCAACCAATGGGAAGCTTATGAATTCGTCATCCCGCCTACTCCGGCGGGGCAGGGCGGCACCATTGAATTTTTTATCACCAGCAAGTTGGATGGTCATGCCAACAAGCAAGCTGGGCTGAAGGCGATATCTGTCGTGCCTTAGCGTTTCTCGTGCGCCTTCTGCAGCTTGCCCCAATAGGTAAAGGCTCGTTTTTGCAGTTTGCGGATATAGGCTACGGCTTCAGGCCCCGTCCAACTGCCTTGATAAGCATGGCGGTCAAGCCACCAGCCCTGGCCGGGCAGCTTGTCGCTCGCGCGTGTAACTAACACGGCGAGTTCCGGCTCGCCTCGTTTGGCTGCGCGCTCATCTACTGCGCCAAGGGTGGCGCACAGGGCGCGCATTATGGGGCGCGAGAATTGATAACCCAGATGGGCGAGCGCTTCGCTATAGCTGAGCTGCTTGCCTTGCTTGGCCACGCTCTGCATCAGCGCCTCGACGGCGGCGACATCATAGAGCGGTTGCAGCTTAGTTTTGGCCGTTGGGCGCTTGGTTGCAGAACGCTGCGCGGACATTGCCGATTGCGATAAGCCGCAAGGCTCACGCATCGATATTCGTCGCGTTGAGGGCGTTTTCCTGAATGAAGTCGCGGCGCGGCTCGACGATATCGCCCATCAGGGTGGAGAAAATCTGCTCCGCCTCTTCATTGTGGCGCACACGCACTTGCAAGAGCGAGCGGTTGGCCGGGTCGAGCGTGGTTTCCCACAGCTGTTCCGGGTTCATTTCACCGAGACCTTTGTAGCGCGCAATCGCCGCGCCGTGCCGCCCCAGCTCCATGATGGTATCGACGAGCGCGATGGGGCCGCTCATGCTGAGCAGCTTGTCCTTATGCTTGAGCTGGGCGGGCTTCTCCCAATTTTCCTGCAGCGCCGCCGCCAGCGCATCAAGCTTGCGGCTCTCCGCCGCGCCGAGACAATCGGCATCGAAGCGATGCTGCCGCGTCACGCCGCGGCGGGTGCGCCGCACGGTGATGGCATCGTCTGCCACAGGTTCCCAGCCACGCTCATTGGCGGGGGCGAGGTTGTTGAGCCGCGTCGCGAGGAACTGCGCCGCCGCCGCCAGCTTGTCCTGCGATTCAAACAATCCGGGTGCCAGAATTCCGGCAATCGCCGCCTGTTCAATCACGGCGAGGCTGGTAATCTTGCGCTGCAAGGCTGACGCCAGCTGGCGCACGGTGCGCGCCTGCTCAACCAGCGCGGTGAGCGCCGCGCCTTGCAGCACTTTGCCGTTGCCGAGCGTGAGCGTGACATCCTCAACGCCCGCGGCGGTGAGATATTGCTCCAGCGCGCGGTCATCCTTGAGATAACGGCTGCTATTGCCGCGCTTGATGCGATAGAGCGGCGGCTGCGCAATATAGAGATAGCCGCGCGCCACTAGCTCGGGCATCTGGCGGAAGAAGAAGGTGAGCAGCAGGGTGCGGATATGGCTGCCGTCCACATCGGCGTCGGTCATGATAATGATTTTGTGGTAGCGCGCTTTGTCAGGGTTAAACTCCTCGCGCCCGATGCCCGCGCCGATGGCGGTGATGAGCGTGCCGATTTCGGCGGAGTTGAGCATCTTGTCGAAGCGCGCGCGCTCGACATTCAGAATCTTGCCGCGCAACGGCAGAATGGCCTGGAACTGCCTCGAGCGCCCTTGCTTGGCGGAGCCGCCCGCCGAGTCGCCCTCGACGATGAAGAGTTCGGATTTTGCCGGATCGCGCTCCTGGCAGTCGGCGAGTTTGCCGGGCAGGGAGTTGGGGTCGAGCGCGCCCTTGCGGCGTGTCAGCTCGCGCGCACGGCGGGCGGCTTCACGCGCGGCGGCGGCTTCCGCCACCTTGCCGACAATGCGCTTAGCTTCGGTGGGATGTTCCTCAAACCAGGTGTTGATTGCTTCGGCGATAACCGTTGTTACAATCGGCTGCACTTCCGATGAGACCAGCTTATCTTTGGTCTGCGACGAGAATTTTGGATCCGGCACCTTGACGGAAAGGACGCAGCTCATGCCTTCGCGCGCATCTTCGCCGGTTAGCGCGACTTTTTCTTTTTTCGCGATGCCGCTGCTTTCGGCATAGGCGTTGATGCTGCGGGTCAGCGCGGCGCGGAAGCCCGCGAGATGGGTGCCGCCGTCGCGCTGCGGAATGTTGTTGGTGAAGCACAGCATATTCTCGTGATAGCTGTCGTTCCATTGCAGCGCGAATTCCACCGTCATCGCGCCTTCCTGCCGGATGGCGGTAATTGGCGCGGTCAAAAGCGGTGTCTTGGCGCGGTCAAGGTATTTGACAAATTCCTTGAGCCCGCCGTCATATTTCAGCTCGACGCTCTTGGGTTCGACGCCGCGCTTGTCGGTCAAAATCAGCAAGACGCCGGAATTGAGGAAGGCTAGCTCGCGCAGCCGATGCTCTAGCGTCGCGAAGTCAAATTCGGTCTTGGTGAAAATCGCGTGCGACGGGGTGAAGGTGACTTCTGTGCCGCGCTGGTCGCTTTTGCCGACGGCTTTCAGTGGTGCTTCAGCCGCGCCGTCACGGAAGCGCATGGACCATTCCGAGCCCTGACGCCAGATGCGCAAATCCAGCACTGACGATAACGCATTGACGACAGAGACACCAACGCCGTGCAAACCGCCGGAGACTTTGTAGGAATTCTGATTAAATTTGCCGCCGGCATGAAGCTGGGTCATCACCACTTCCGCCGCCGACACGCCCTCTTCGGCATGGATATCAACTGGAATGCCACGCCCATTGTCGCGTACGGTGCAGGAACCATCTGGGTTCAGAACGACATCGATCCGGGTGCAATGACCTGCCAGTGATTCGTCCACCGCGTTATCGACGACCTCATAGACCATGTGATGCAAGCCAGAGCCGTCATCGGTATCGCCGATATACATGCCCGGGCGTTTGCGTACAGCTTCCAAACCTCGCAAAACGGTGATGGAATCGGAGCCATAATCTGCTTCTTCTTGCATGGTCTGCTTCGCGGTTTGCGTCATGGGTTTTTCGATCAAAGTGTCAGTTTTTTCTAAGGCACAGGTGCCGAATCGTTACCGTAGGCACGAAGCCAAAAGAATACGCCAGAAGCCCTTCGCGACCAAGGCTTTTTTCAATTATAAATTATTGATTTGTAATGGATATTTCTGCTTTTGCGCGGGAGCGTGGTGGCTTGGCGCTAGTTGATGCTACGCGGGCCATCAGCCCCGGCGGCAACGAAAAAGGAATCTGGGCGCGCCGGTTGCTTGTGTTGGGCATAGCGCGCCCATTTTTTGTGCTCATAGGCCGCCAAAGCGGTATGCGTGGTCACAAAATTTTGAAACACCGGCGTTTCGAAAAATGTCTGGGGTAGTTTTTCATTGGCACCCGCCCATTGTCGCAAGCCGAAGTTAACACTGCTTCCGAAGTGTAACAATTGTGGGGTGGTAAACTTGCCAAGCGTGCGCTTTATGTTTTTCTCTTTGTAGCCATATGCGCGGACCGCCTGGTAAACGGCTAGGGTTTTTTCCAGCAAGTCTTTGTGGAGCGCGGCT
>JAGOHT010000082.1 GCA_017996055.1 Alphaproteobacteria bacterium | reverse complement strand
GTAGTGACGCGCTTGAGGTCGCTCACGCCATGTTCGGAATTGGTAGTCGCGTTGGCTGGATAAAGCTTTACGGCGCTGATCAGGCCGCTCTCTTTGCCTATCGCAACATCGTTAGGTGATGTTGCATCGGTAAGGTAAAGAGTCATTAATGGTTTAAAGCTGCTCTTGTTTGGTAACGCCGCCAGTATTTCGGCTTGATAGTGCCGCGCCTGCTCCGTCGTGACAATGGGGGGGCGTAAATTGGGCATAATGATAGCCCGACCAAAGACCTCCGCTGTGGCGGGGAGGACGGTTTTCAGCATGGATCCATCGCGAATATGCAGGTGCCAGTCGTCCGGCCGGATGATTGTGATTGCTTTCATGGCGCTTTTTTTGCAATGATATAAGGATAAATTATAGTTGTTATCAGAGATTTAGCAATGAAAAGAAAAGTCAGCGCCCGTGGGGCTGTGGCAGCTGTTGCGCTTCTGGCGGCGACAGCCAGTGGTATTGTGCTCACGCGCCAATCGTCTGCCGATAACTCTTTTAGCGTCAGCAAGGTTCAAACTGGCGCAGTTTCATTCAAATTGTCGACCAAGGATGTAGCCTCCGGACTAGCCTTTGAGGATGAGTGCCCAGGTAAGGTCTGTACTTGTGATGCTGATGTTGACAAGGTTCAGCTAAATTCCAATGACGCGGCCTCCTTACGCATCAACCAATCACTGGCCTCTCATGCGGCGCCGTTTTGTGCCGTCTCTTTACAAGGCTCGACGAGCGCTTCGCGCGTGACCTTTATTAATAATGACTTTGTGAGCGTGGTGAGTGACCAGCTTGCACTGCAGCGTGGCGCCGGTGGCAGTTGTCATGGTAAGACCGTTGCAGAGACTTATGACCGCCAGAGTGGTGCGGAGCTGCAGCTCAAAGATGTTGTGAAGCCAGCGGATTTGCCAGCTGTTGCTAGCATCCTGGCAAAGTCAATTATTACCGAGCAGATGCGGAAGGATCCTGAGCCTTTTATATCAGAAGCCGAACTTGCCAAAGGCCTGACCGAGAAAAATGGCAAGCTGGGGCTCTTCATCGATAATGGCAAACTTATGGTGCAAGTGGATCAGTTCCTCTTCAGCTGCGCGGATGGCCATAGCTTTCCGGCGCAACTGCCGACACAATTCGTCACGAATGATAGACTCCGTAACCTTCTTAGTGCCAGCAAAGTAGCCCCATGACTGTTGTAACACCACGGACTCCCGCAGGAACTATGGAGCTCCTGCCGCGGGAGCAAATCGCTTTTCAGCATATGCTCGGCGTTATTCGCCGTGGTTATGAGCGGTTTGGCTTTTTACCGGTCGAGACCCCGGTTTTCGAAGTGCGCGATGTACTGTTGACGAAGTCGGGTGGTGAGACAGAAAAGCAGGTCTATTTTGTGCAATCGACTGGAGCGCTCGAGCAGGGGCAGGTGCCCGATCTGGCATTGCGATTTGATCTGACGGTGCCTCTGGCGCGTTATGTTGCCGAGCATGAGCGTGATTTGGTGTTCCCCTTTCGGCGTTATCAGATGCAGCGGGTCTATCGTGGCGAGCGGGCGCAAAAGGGACGTTTCCGCGAATTTTATCAGTGTGATATTGATGTCATCGGCAAGGATAAGCTCGACGCCGCTTATGACGCGGAAATTCCTGCCATTATCGCCGGTGTTTTTACCGAGCTCGATGTCGGCGGCTTTACCATTCATTTCAGTAATCGGAAAATTCTCTTCGGCTTGTTCGCGGCGCTCGGTTATGACGAAGAGGCGCAGCGGCTTAGCCTGCGTGAAATCGACAAGATCGATAAAATTGGCCACGAGAAGGTAGCGGAGAATCTCGGCGGCTTAGGGATGAAGTCCGCTGATATCGCCCGCGTTTTACGGCTGGTGACCTTCCGCGGGCGCAACACAGAAGTGATTGACCTGTTGCAGGCGGAGAAGATTGATCACGCGATTTTCACTGCCGGTGTGCAAGAAGCCGCGGCGACCGTTTCGGCGCTTGCAGCACTTGGCGTGCCTGAGGGGCAAGCGCAGCTCAACATCGCCATTGCGCGTGGTCTCGACTATTATACAGGCACCGTCTATGAAACGACCATCAATGCGCATCCGGAGTTTGGTAGCGTTTGCTCCGGCGGACGTTATGAAGATTTAGCGAGTCTCTACACCAAATCGCGCCTGCCTGGCGTCGGCATATCGATTGGGGCGACGCGACTTTTCGATTTGTTAAAGAGCACGGGGTGGGCCGAGAAATTCGGCACTACAGTGCAAGTTCTTGTTGCGCAGCTAATGGTGGAGCGTCGCAATGACGATTTAGCCTTGGCGACGCAACTGCGCGCTGCTGGTTTGAACGTCGAAATCTATCTGGAACCAGCAAAGCTCGATAAGCAGCTGCGTTATGCCGACCGTGCGGGTATTCCGGTGGTGATCATGGTCGGGCCTGAGGAACTGGCGGCGGGCAAGGTGCAGGTCAAGCATATGCGTGAACCAAGCACAGAACAGGTTGAGATGGCTGACCTTGTTGCACAGCTGCAACGTTGTTTTAGCTAAAACTTCACGATTCTTACGGCAAGATTACGCACGACTTGCCTGGGATAATCTCCCGCCATCCCACTGGGTATCATGCGGATTGCGCGCGCATTCTGGTTCTGGTTTTATTTTATGGCGGCCTGGCTGGTGGCGGTCGGCATTCTGCTGCTCCACTGGGAAGCCAAAACCTCGACGCTGCAGGCGGACTACTTGTCACGCAAGGCAGGACAGATGACCTATGCGCTCGAGCCTGGGCGAAACACCGTGCTGCGGTTGCCGCAGAGTGGGCCCTATAACCAGCGCTTCGGCTATACGCAGCTGCCGCTATATATAAATAGTCTTGAAACCAGGGGTTTTGAAGTCGCCTGGCAGGCGCGCACTTCACCGACCTTCAACGCCTATGTCGATGAAGGTGGCTTCCCGATTTACAAAGCGAAGAATTATGGTGGTCTGGCGATTTTCGATCGCGCAGGCGTAGCCATGCATCAGGCGCAGTTCCCCACGCGCGTTTTCAATGATTTTGAATCCTTGCCACCACTGCTCGTCGCCAGTCTGCAATTTATAGAGGACCGGAGTGTGTTGGGCACGCCGTTCCCCAAACATAACCCAGCAATTGACTGGACGCGCTTTGTCTCGGCTTCCCTTGGTCAAGTGGCGGGTCGTTTGTTCCCGCAACTGGCCAGCGGAGGCGGTAGTACGCTCGCCACACAGATTGAAAAGTTCCGCAACTCGCCAGGCGGTCAGACCAGCGGCATTGTCGATAAGGTTCGGCAGATGATTTCTGCCAGCTTGCGCGCTTATATCGGCGGGCAGGAGACGCGCTCGGCGAGCGAGGATATTGTTCTGAATTATCTCAATGCCACGCCCCTAGCGGCGCGACCAGGCTGGGGAGAGATTAACGGCATCGGCGATGGCCTCTGGGCTTGGTTCGGTATCGACCATGAAGAAGCTGCGACAGCGCTCCGCAACCCCGATACACCCGCATTTCTCGCCCGTAAAGCACAGGTCTATAAACACGCTTTGGCACTCATTCTTTCGCAGCGTCGACCAGCCTATTATTTACAGACGGATCAGGCAGCGCTTGAGGCGTTGGCGGATGCGACGCTGTCGCGGTTGCAGGAAGCGGGTATCATCTCACCTGCGCTTAGCGCCGCCGCAGCGGCAGAGCCGCTTTATTTTTTGCCAGAACCGCCCGAGGTGCCGCAGAGTTCCTTTATCGCGCAAAAGGCGACGAATACCATCCGTCGCTACCTCGCGAACACCTTTGCAATGCCGAGCCTCTATGAGCTTGACCATCTTGATGTCAGTGTCGGGACGACGCTCGACCTGGCGACGCAGGGGCAGGTAACGCAGTTCCTGCAGAAGCTTCGCGAGCCGGAGTTTGTGAAAACCATCGGTTTGCAGGGCGATAGGTTGTTAAGCCCGAACAATGATTTGAGCAAGATTAACTGGACGATAGTGCTCTATGAGCGCACAGGGCTGGGGAATGCGCTACGTGTGCAGGCGGATAATCTTGACCAGCCGCTTGATTTGAATGATGGCGCGAAGCTTGATTTAGGCTCGACCGCGAAGCTGCGGACATTGGTGACGTATTTCGAAATTCTGACGGAGCTTTATCATCGATTCAGCCGAATGTCAGAGGACGCGCTTGATGAGGTCTTGGAGAGTGAGCCAGATGTGTTGACCGCATGGGTGGTAACCTGGCTCAAGGGGCATCCCGAAGGTTTCACGCTTGAAGGGTTGTTGAGCGATGCCTTGCAGCGCAAATATTCGGCCAATCCAGGCGAGACATTTTTCACGGGTGGCGGTGCCCACAACTTCAATAATTTCGACCCAAAGGATGATGGTCGTATTGTTGCGGTGGCCGAGGCCTTGCGGAAGTCGATCAACCTGCCATTCATACGGCTGATGCGCGACATCATTAATTATGAGATGGCGCAAGGGCCTAATCCTCGTCGAGAAGTGCTAGGCGATCCGGATAATCCTGCTCGCGCAGACTATCTTGAGCGGTTTGCCGAGAATGAGGGGCTAACTTTCCTTAATAACTTTTATAGCCGCTATCATAGCCTTTCACACGAAATGGCCTTTGCTACCTTGATGCGGCAGGGCGAGCGCCGGAGCGCAGCCTTGGCGGCGATTTTTCGTTCCGTTTTCCCCACTGCACCTGAAAAAGAGTTTCTTCGTTATGTGCGCGCGTTGCAGCCGAAGCATCCGCGTTCGGAAGAGGCACTCAAAAAGAGCTTTGCACAGTATCCGGTCGAACGGTTTAGCCTCGCTGACCGCGCCTATATTGCCGGGGTGCATCCGCTGGAATTATGGCTCGTTGATTTTCTCATCAAGAACCCCCACGTGAACCGCAAACATGTGCAGGAAGCGAGCCGCACCGCGCGTGTCGAAAGCTATGCTTGGCTTTTCAACTCCGGTAAGACGGCGCAGGACAGCCGGATAAAAATATTGTTGGAGCAAGATGCTTTCGTGGCACTGCATACACGCTGGCAGCGATTGGGTTACCCATTTGAGCGGTTGGTGCCGAGCCTGGCGACAGCCATCGGGAGCTCAGCGGATAGGCCGGGCGCGCTCGCTGAGCTGATGGGGATAATACTAAACGACGGTGTGCGCTTACCCATGGTGCGCGCCAACTACATCAATTTCGCTATGGGGACGCCGTTTCAAACCATGATGGCGCGCAAAAATGCCCAGGGAGGTTCCGTGATGAACCCCACGGTGGCGAAAATCCTCCGTACTGCGTTGCGGGATGTGGTTGCCAATGGCACAGCGAAGCGCGTTGATGGCGCATTCATCGCGCCTAATGGCACACCGCTGCTTATCGGCGGCAAAACGGGCACGGGTGACCATCGCTTTGATGAATATGGTAAGGGTGGTGAACTGATATCATCAAGGGTGGTAAACCGTACAGCGACATTGGTGTTCTATATCGGCGACCGTTTCTTCGGCTCGATTACGGCTTTTGTTTCAGGCGAGCAGGCGGCGAATTATCACTTCACTAGCGCACTGCCCTCGCAAATGTTACGCGCACTGGCGCCAAGCCTTTCGCCGCTCCTCAACGAACAGAAAATCAGCCACAACGAATGAGACGCAGGAATTTTTGCAGCCAGCTCTTCGGCGGTGCGCTCACCAGCAAGCAGAAGCAGGCTACGTCACCAGCCTTGAGCGGTGGTGGCGCAACTGCGCAGACAAGATCGCCCGTTGTATATTTTTCGGCATCTCCGGAAAGCTGCCCACATAGCACTAGAATGGCGCGGCGCTCTGTCGTCGTTGGCAGCGCCAGAGCCTGAAGCGGGGCGAGCGCTATCAGTGCCGCGCTTGCGCCTCGATGGCAGCAGGATGGCGTGAGCGGCAGGCGATAGGAACGCTGGCCTTCGCTGTTCTTTTGCCAGTCGAGCTGCTTCACTCCGGCGCGGCAGCCCGCGCCACCAAGATAGCCGCGAAGCGGTTCCGGAATAAAACACTCAGGCGATGCGCCGCTGGCAGCGATTTGCGGCTCAGGTTTCGGTGCGCTGTCGAGTGCTGCGAAAAGTTTATCGCGACAGCTAGCCGAGACCGGCACGGCTGCGCCATCCATCAGCTTGCTGCCGAGGCATTCGCCGATTTGCGCAACCTTTCGACACTCAGGACAAAAGGCCAGGTGCGTGGCAAGAAGTAGCGATTCAGCCTCGCCCATCCCGCCATTAGCGTAGGCGAGCAGACATTCCTGCGCCGGATGATGCTTGGGTGTGGTCATACTTCCTCGCCCAGTAGCGACCGCAAACGACCGAAAGCCAGTCGCAGACGGGATTTGACCGTGCCGAGTGGCAATCCGTCCTGGGTCGCGATTTCCTGCTGTGTAAGTTCAGCGAAATAGCTCTGTTCGATAATCTGGCGTTGTGCTGTTGGCAACTGGCTGAGCGCCGCCGCTACACGATCGGCACGCTCGCGCGCGTGCAGTGCTTGTTCTGGCGTTGCTTCATCGCTGACTAAAACGGGATCGTCGATGGCGATTTCTGGCCGCTTTTCCTGACGGATGAGGTCGATGTAGCGGTTGCGCGCAATGGCGAAAATCCAGGTGCCGGCGTCCGCACGCGTGTGGTCAAACTGCCCGGCGCGCCGCCATATTTGCAGCATAACGTCCTGAACAATGTCCTCCGCCTTACCGGAGGACGCTCCCATTTTCATGACCCAGCCTTTAATGCGGGGGGCAAAATGGTCATAGAGTGCTGCGAAGGCTTGTTTGTCCTGCGCAGCGACTTGCGTAAGGAGGTCTGCCCAGCTTTGCTCTGACTTGGCTACAGCAATGGGTTGTGAGGCGGCGCGCGACATAGCGACAGGACATAGCACGGAATGCCAGATCTGGGCAGCAGAAATTCCCCGCAAAAATGCGGTTTCCCTGCCTAAACCAAGCGATTGTGCAACAATACAACCCATCGATTTGCCCTCTGGTTCCTGACAAAAAGAGGTAGCACGTTAGGCTTGGGGGTCAAGATGCGGCTCTGGCAAAGCATTGGTTATTCGCGTGATGCAGCTATGCCAGTCGCCTGGCTGCGTTTGGCCGAAGACGCGGGCGGATGGATACCAAGGGCTGTTTTCCTGGTTTCGTACCCAGCGCCAGCAGCCGCCAAAGCGCGAGAGAACCCACACCGGTTTACCCAGCCCGCCCGCCAGATGGACGACTGAGGTATCGACCGATATAACGAAGTCGAGGTTTTGTACGATGGCGGCCGTATCCTCAAAATCCTTTACGTCCGGCATCAGGTCGATGAGCTGGTGTTGTAAACCAAGGGCAGCGATTTGCTCGGCGGCTTCGCCCTTTTGCAGGCTATAAAATTGGCAGTCTGGCTGGGCGAGGATGGGTTGAAACATCGCCAGCGTTAGGCTGCGCTGCCGATCCGTTGTGTGAGCATCGATGAGTTTGTTGCGCGGATTACCAGCCCAGACTAGCCCGATTTTGCGTTTGGTCGTTGCCGCTAAACGCGTTGTCCATTTCGCTTGCGTTGCGGGACTGACATAAAGATAAGGGATCTCCCGTGGAATCGTCGTCAGTGTTGTGCCGAACAGATGTGGCAGGCTCATCACTGGAATTTGGAAATCTAAATTCTTCGTGTACTCCGGTGTGAAGCAGTCACTGGCAAAGACAGCGTCGATAAACGGAGAATTGCGGAGCAATTTGACCAGTGTTTTATCGCAGCAGACGATAACCTGAGCTCCGGCGGTTTTGCATAGGCCGGCGTAGCGGATGAATTGTAACACATCGCCCAGACCTTGCTCGCCCCAGATAAGCAGCCTCTTGCCGGTCAGATTACTTCCATCCCAGCGGGCAATCTGCGGCGCTGGTCCGGGCTTTGGCTTATAGGCAAAGCGAGTTTCATAGAGCTGCCAGCCCTCACGATACTGACCAAGCATGAGTAAGGCAAGGGATTTGCCCCAGGCAGCATCAGTGCGTTTTGGGCTGCTTTGCAGTGCTGCGTCATAGGCTGTGCAAGCCTCTTCAGGCTGGTCGAGTTCAATCAGCACACCTGCGCGGTTGACCAATATATCCGGAGCATTGGGGCGCAAGCGTAGTGCCGTGTCATATTCCGCTAGCGCTGCCTGTAGGTCGCCGAGGTCGCGATAGATAACGCCGAGATTGAGATGCACAGTCGCGTCGTCGGGCTTCAGCGCGGCGAGGCGCTGATAGATGGTGCAACTCTCAGATGACTGACCATCGGCGCGCAAGATGTTGCCGAGGCAAGTAAGCAATTCGGTATTATCGGGCCAGAATGTCAAAGCCTGGCGATAATGTGTAGCAGCTTCGGCGTTTCTATTTTGCAGCCGATAGGCATGGCCGAGAAACATATGGGCGCGTGGGTTATCAGTGCGGAGGGTTAGCGAACGGGTGAGCCAGCTGATGGCATCATCCAGCTTTCCTGCGTTGTAATAAATATTGCCGATATTATCGATGGCATCGCCATAGTCTGGGGCGAGGCGTACGGCCTGTTCGTAGTGATTGAGGGCGTCCTGCAGCCGTCCCTGGCTGCAATAGGCAACGCCAATATTGTTGAGCAACTCAGGGTGGTTCGGCGTTATTGCGAGCGCTTGCTGGAGGCAGCCGATGGCGTCATCGGCGCGGTTTTGCTGAAGATAGAGGCCGCCCAACAGGCGTAGGGCATCAAAATGCTGGGGCACCAGCCGCAGGACTTTTTGATAGAGCGCTTCAGCCGCGCTGACTTCGCCCTTCTGGTGATGGGCGACCGCCTGCTGCATTAAAGCTAAAGAAGGTGCGATGTTTTTCATCTCCGGCGGCGCTTGCTGTGGCGAATGAACGAGTCTAGGCTGATTCTTGGCGTTTTGACATGGCCGCGTTTGGCGCGTTTGACGGGAAATGTTGTGATGACGAAACTCATGTTGCCGGATGTGACCCTGTGCGCCGTCACCTCAATTAACTATGAGCTGACGGTGCGGGCGATGCTACGCTGCCTAGAGCAATGCAGCTTTGCTGACGTTGTACTGATTGCGGGACAGCCTGTCGAAGCGCCGTTTCGTGTCGAAGTTGTGCCGCCGTTTCGTGGTATTGACTACGCGCCGTTGGTGTGTCGTAACCTGACGCATTTCACGCCATCGGCCTATAATCTGCTGGTGCAGTATGACGGCTATATCGTCGATGCCTCAGCTTGGACGGATGCCTTTTACGACTATGATTTTGTTGGAGCGAAATGGCCGTGGCATATCGAGGGCAG
>JAGOHT010000081.1 GCA_017996055.1 Alphaproteobacteria bacterium | reverse complement strand
TGCCAACTATGGGCGACCCGCGCTTTGCCCGTAGTGTCATTTTTATCTGTACCCACAGCGAAGAGGGGGCGATGGGGCTGGTGATTAACCGGCTTTATGGAGCGCTTAACTTCTCGGCGCTGCTCGACCAGCTGGAGGTCAAGCTGGCGGCGGGCGCGCCGGATATCGATGTGCACTTTGGTGGCCCGGTGGAAACCAGCCGTGGTTTTGTGTTGCACAGCACGGATTATCTGCGTGAAGGCAGTGGCAAAGTGACCAACGATGTCGCGCTGACCGCGACGGTGGAAATTTTGCAGGATATGGCGACCGGCAACGGCCCGCGCCATGCGCTCCTCGCGCTGGGTTATGCCGCCTGGGCGGGTGGGCAGCTGGAAAGCGAATTGCAGCATAATGGCTGGCTCGTCGCGCCGAGCGATAACGCACTGCTTTTCGATAGCGGGCTCGAGACCAAATGGGAACGCGCGGTTGCGAAGTTGGGCATTACGCCTGCGCTCTTCTCCGGCGAGGCGGGGCGGGCTTAGTAGAATATTTAGGACGATCTTTCTGATGACAGCCAATGAATACAGAAAGAATTGGCGGGAGGCTTGGCCCACAAATTTGCTAAGCCTTTCCGATATGAGTTTACAGCAATGCTGGCTTGATCCAAGGATTCGTAAACCAGCATGGACTAATGTTGAGTTTATGTGTGTATTTTGATGATAAACGTACTGGTCATGGTTATGCGGATCTAATTTCCGAAGGGTGGCTTTCAATTGTTGAATTTCAAGTGATTTAGAGATCTCATGAGTCCTTATCGGCTAATGAACCTCCGAAGGATTACTATAACCATCAAGTCATCCTGTCGGATAAAAAATGGCAGAAGATTGTTGCACAAGGAAAAGCCTCGATGACTTCGTTGCGGGAAATCATTTCTGACCCGACGGAACAGAACCTTTTCATTATAGAAAATTATTCGCCAGCATAAACCGATGGCGATTTCACTTGGCCTAAGAAACCGGATGGCTAGCATTTACTCAAGCAAAGCTTATGTGCTTGGGCTCGCTATTAATCGCGTAAATAGGCTGCTCCGTGCGCCGTGCTGGCATTCCGGTTGCATGCAGGACGCTCCAACCGGCGGCCGCGTGACCTGACGCGGCGTCGTTTCATCATTTAGCCCATAGTTGATTGGTAAGGCGGCGATGACACGCGCTAAGTCCCGCGGGGCTGAAGGTGCAGTGACGTGAAAAGCCTGCGACCGCAACATGCCAATTTCCATTACGCCTGTTGGCGAGGCATCAAAATCACGGAAAGTAACGACGGTGCAGGCCGCGCGCGATGGCAGCCAAGCGAAGCCTTCCTTGCCGAAATCGCCGCGCGCGGAATCATAAAGCCGCGTCAGCCGCATCAGCGGCGTATCAAGCGGAACCTCGGCTTCGCGCCCGCTGACCGCCAGCAAGACATGGCCGGAGGGATGCACCAGCGCGGCGGCGTTGGCCTGATGGCCATCCGCCTTGGCGTGATTGGCCAGTGCGCGCAGGCGGTAGAGCAAGCTGCCCGAGGGGTTCTCCGGCGCAGTCGTTATACCCAGGCTGTCGCTGAACAAGCTGCGCAGCCTATCCCGCATTTGCGCGGGCATATCTACTGGATTCTCTTGCACCCGGATGCCCCAACCTCTTTGCTGGCGCAGCTTTTCGCCCAGCCGCTGCGAGCCCCGGTAAAAGAGATCGAAGGCAGCATCGGCCATCGCGCGGTTGATGCTTTGCGGCGGGATACCAGTTTTGTCGCCAAAGAAGCGCGGACCATCCGTCACGCCGGTGATCGCGAAGCTGCGCTCTGCCTTCTTGCGCAGGGTGGCGGGCAAGGTGATGTAACGGTTGCTGCCAAAGCGGCTGACGCCCGCATGCGGGTCGTGCGAGAGGGAGATTTGCTTGAAGTTGCCTTGCATCACGGCGCCCGCGCACATGATGCACGGGTCAAGCGATGAGATGATTGTGCATTGCTCCGGCGGCGGCAGATCTTCGCCCTGATTACGCCGCTGATAATAATTGCGCATCACGCCCATTTCGGCATGTGCCGTTGGGTTGGCGTGAAAGGCCGTCGGCCACAAACGGTTGCGATCCATCGCGATGACAGCACCGGCCGGATCAACCAGCACCGCGCCGACGCCAAAAGTGTCCGCCTTGACGGCGGCTTTGGCCAGCGTCAGCACCGTAGCGGCGTTGGCAGAAAAGCGTTGCGTGAAAGTAGGCGTGAACATGGTGTGGCTTTGGCTCCTATCGCGGCGCTATCGCCGCAAGCCATTTTGCCAAGCTTTGCCGAAACTATTGAGAAGATTCGGTGTTTTTAACCATGTTATGGCTACGTTGCCTCTTCGCTTCATAGAGCGCGATGGCGGCGGCGTTGGAGACATTGAGGCTGCTAATCGCCCCTTGGGTGGGCAGCAGCGCCAGCGCGTCGCAGCGCTCACGTGTCAGGCGGCGGAGGCCTTCGCCTTCCGCGCCCAACACCAGCGCGGTCGCGCCGCTCAAATCATGCTCGCCGAGCGGCTTCTCGCCCTCTTCAGCCAGGCCGACGCACCAGAAACCGGCATCGCGTAACTCAGCCAATGCCCGCGCCAGATTGACTACCGCTACGAGCGGCACGTGCTCCAACGCGCCGGAGGCGGATTTCGCCAGCGTGCCGGTCAGGCCGGGGGCGTGACGCTCGGTGAGAATAACGCCATCCGCGCCGAAGGCGGCGGCGGAGCGCAAAATCGCGCCGACATTGTGCGGGTCGGTCACCTGATCAAGCAACACGAGCAGGCGCGGCTGTTTGGCCAGCAAATCGGCGAGTGTTAGCTCCGGCAAAGGTGCGGCATCGAGCGCGATGCCCTGATGCAGCGCGCCGGGCAACATGGCGTCGAGGGTATCGCGGTCGGCGGGCAGCGGCGCGGGGCGCTCAAGCTCGGCGGCGATGGCGGCTGCCAAAGTGGGGGCGAAGGCGGTTTCCGCCGCTGGCGTCAGCCAGAGCTGGTGGCAGCGCCGCGCCGGATTGAGCCAGGCTTCGCTCACGGCATGGAGCCCATGCAGCAGCTGGCCATAGCTTTGGCGCGCTGGCAGGGCGGGCTTGGGCTTCGCGCCCAGCAGAGGTTTCTGCTGCGGTTTGTGCAGCGGCTTCACGAAGGGCGCAGGGCTCGCTGCGCGCTCCAGCGTGCGTGAGCGTTCCGTGCGGTCATGGCGCGGGCGCTTGTCATAGGGTGTCTTGTTCGGAAAACGTGGCGCGCGCACTGGGGCTTCGTCGCCGGTTTCGTCCCTATATTGTGGCGCGGCTCTTTTTCCGGCAAAAGCCGGGCGCGCCGATTTGTGATCGCTATAGCTGCGCTTGCCTGCGGCGCGGTTATCCTGTCCAGCACCGTCTCTCGTGCCGTCGCGGCGGTCGCTCGGTGCGCCGCTTTTGCCGCCAAAGGCCGGACGCCCGGGCTTGGCGCTGCCATGCTTATCGCCGCCACGCTTATTGCTGTCATAGGGCGCGCGTTTGCCCTCGGCACGGCGCGTTTTGCCTTCGCCGAAGTCGGGCTTATCGCTGTGGCCGGTGCGCCCATGTTTGCCATCGGCCGGGCGACCCTTGCCGGGCGGCTTGCCGTTAGCAGAGCGGCTGCCTGCCGAATGACCCCCAGCCGTATGGCCAGCCGTGTGGAAAGAGCGGCTTTTGCCCTGGGCATTGCGTGATTTTTGCATGATGGTTCCTTTGCTGTGGGCACCTTAGGGGAAAGCGGGCAGCGGCGCAACGCTGCTCCGGCGGCAAACAGTTGACAAAACGGCGTAAATTTCGTTACTGCAGCCCTTCCGGCGCAAGCTGGGCGCTTCCCCGCGCGGGGAAAGTGCCTTGTTGGGTCTGGAAGGGTGGCCGAGTGGTTAATGGCAGCAGACTGTAAATCTGCCCGCGCGAGCGTACGGCGGTTCGAATCCGCCCCCTTCCACCAATTTATTGATTTTGTATAAACATAATCAATTACTTAGATTTATAGATAGTGCTTTGTCCCATAAATTATCCCACAAATCGAGTTGGGATAGCGGGATACTGACTGAGCCACTACCAAAAATTGACTCTTTTTGAAATAAATGACTAACTCAGAATGTGGTTGTTCAACCATTCAAAATTTCCACTTGTAGAAAAATTGGGGAAAACAATGCATTTCTTGCCCAAGGCAACCAAAACTCATGCGCGCAAATTTTTAGCAGCATGTGTCATATGCATATTTATTGCTGGTTGCGCTCATGTGGACATTACCAAAACCGGTTCAGGGTTTTATGATGCTACAAACGCAAATGAGGTTGAGATCCTCAAGACAAGACCAACGCGAATTTATGAAGAGCTCGGTATCGTTACTGTTACGGGATTTGAGTCTTCTGAAACGGCCAAGATGCACAATGCAATTCGTGCTAAGGCAGCAACCTTGGGAGCTAACGCCGTTATTCTAACCGAAGAGGGGATGATTCCTAAGGGTTGGGGTAACTATGAACGTTGGGCGAATGGTGTCGCGGTCCGGTACAAGTCAGATTCTAAATGAGAGCCGCAAGTTTACTTCTATTAGCTGCTTTGACGCTTTCGGCATGCGCTTCTGATGTTGCTAACCGATATTATGGGGCTGAAACTTTCGCGCCGAAAGCTCAGTCGGAGGTACAAATTTTATGGGCAAAGCCTGATCGACCATTCAAGGTAATTGCAGATTTTCAATCACGTGGTGAAAGTCCAGAAGACTTGCAATTGAAGGCAGCTCAAATAGGAGCGGATGCTGTATTAGTAAAAATCCTAGGTGGTCAGTATGAACGAAGTGAACAGTGGGCTGGTCATGATACACAAAGTAATACTTATAGCCGTATAGTCGGAACAGCCATAAAATTTACTGCCTTATAGGCCTGAGGAATGTCATTGATATAGTCAGAAACTTTTTAGTTTTTAAAAGATAAATTCATTAAAGCAGTAGCCCATTACTCTTATCTTTATCCTCGCGCACGCGCGCAACCTCTAGCGTAATTGCGGAGTTAGCGTTGGGGCTGTTCTTTTTCTATATCCTCGCGCGTGCGCGTATTGCTCTCTCAATGTTCCCTTTTTTGTATTTATTTGTTCTTTGATAATGCGACGGACTGAGAATTAGCCGAAGGCGCAGCCACTCCGCAGAATGCAAAACTATCCTGTTTTTGAATACTGGCCGCTGATAACCCAACGGCAATCTATTTTTCTCTATTATTGATATGAACCGCCGCGCACATCCGCAACCAGCCGTTGGGGTCGCCGCCACCAAGTTACGTTATTCAGCGTTATTATAACGTCGGAGCCGTATCAGTGAGGTTAGGTCACTGTTATTGGTGCCAAGCCCTCTCTCCCACTCCCCCATGGTATATAGGCAGTTCTGTGGCGGGACATATTCTACCCTCAATAGCCCCCTGACGGGTTCTACAGCGGGACATATTTTTATAACTCGGTTCTGTGGCGGGACATATCGGGTATGAATATATCCCGCCTGGGAACCGTCTTATGTTTTTGGTTTAGCCGGTGGTTGCCACCGAGACCAATCATTCGAGGCAAGATAACCGGCATAGCCCCTGTCGGTTACAGCCCATTCAGTCGCTTTGCGTCCGTACCAGTGACCTTGCTTGATCCGTTTGATAAAACCCCTGGTCTCAAGCTCCTTAAACGCCCGGCCAAGGCTGCCATGGCTTATACCAAGCAGTTTGCTACCGTCTGCAAATGAAAGGCATAGCTGTCCGTTGTTGCGCCCATCGAAGCGGCAGCGAAGCTCTATCCACACCTTGGCGGCATTCCCGGACAGGCTACGCCATGCCAGAGACCGCGCCATGCTATAGGGCAGCTGCAGGTATTGCTCCCCGCCACTGCGCCCATCAGCAAGTGTCTTTCTCCGCTTCTTACCCATTCAGCCAGCCCTGAGATATGGCTTCTGCCTCAGCTTTTTTAAGTGCCGCCAGTATGTCCGGCAACAGCGCCACCGCCAGCGTCACGCCCTTACGGGTAGCTATGGCCTCGCCCTCTGCGGGTTGCGCCCAGACGCGCAACCCCAACAAGTGGTGTCCTTTGAACTCCGCCAGCTCTATCCGAAGATGCTCGCGTTTGTTCTTTGCAATCTCGGCGATGATCATGACGCCACCCCCAGCAGCGCAAGCAACACATCCGCTTGTTGGGCATTGATGAACTCCGTGTGCCGCAGCGTGTTTATAAGGAGCTTGGTCTTGGCCTTCGTCGCAACTTTGCGGCGATAGGCAAGACGGCGCGGCTTGGGATTGGACTTGTGTTCGGTGATGTTAAAGAATAGATTCATTCCGTTCTCCATTGGATGGTGAGCAAATTCAGCCCCGCTGCCGTTACGACCGGCGCGGGGTTTTTGCTGCGTGTCATGTTGAGGGTTGGTTCTTAAGTGCAGCGATGAAGCGCGAAGCTTCTTCAGCCGTCACATAGCTGCGGGCGTTCAACTTTGTGAGTGAAAGCCTGCCAGCCGATACCAGCCGATAGCCGGTTGCAGGCGATATGCCGTTTTCCTTCAGCCAGTCGCGGAAGGGTTTTACTTGCCAAGAGGTCATGTTCTGTCTCCCTATGAGTTGCCGGATGTGTCCGGCTACCCAGGGACAATGCAGGCTTATTGCTGGCTATGTCTTTGAAGTTAATTGAAGAATATTCGCCGAAATTATTATGCTGAATTACGCTGATACGTTTGTGTGTATTTTCTCTGAAGTCGCTTTGCCCTGCTTTCCTCAGTTCCCCCACCTTGAGCTTCACGCGCAAACTTACAGGCCGCTGCATAGATTGAGATGTCTGATTTCTTATTTATCACGTCGTGCATGCGCTCAAGGAGCGATGCATCAGAAGCATTGAAGCTGCCTGCGCCTTTAGGCCTTCCCCGAATAATCGGGCTTGTGGGAATAGCACCACTGGCTAATCCATCCCCTCCCGCCGCTTGCCCTGTCTCCCTCGGCCATAGCCGCTCAACATCGGTGCGGAACAGATGTAAATCTGTCCAATCGTTTTTATCAAAAACGCCATTCAGTTCTTCAACACGCATTCGGTTTTGCTCAGGCACAAGGCGTGTGTTAGGTATCCCAAACTTACCTGTTGGCATCTCTTGCTGGGGGCTTATTCCATCTGCAACGGGACGCCCCGTCATTTTTAGTTGGTCTTTTCTAAGCGCTTCACATAGCCCAGCATACTTATCCTGAATTTCATGTTCAAACTTCTGGCGACGCTCAATGGATGTATTTAGCTGGGACTTTAACTGATCAAGTGAGTGGGATAGTCCATTTTCTTGCCTGTAGCTTTCAAGATAACGCTCAATCTCTTCATCAGTCCGTCCCTCACAGCCAGCAGCAACACCCCAGAATGGGTCTTGTTCCCTATGAAGGGTTTCCCATTCCTCATAAGTCAGCCATTGCCTGTAAATTATCCAGATTATCGCTTCTGTCGCCGTTGCATGTCGGCTGGTGGGCGCACTTGTATTATGCCCAGCGGGTTGCTTTTTGTATTCTGGTGTTGTTTCAGCGCTCCAGCAACGCATAATATCTTGCTTAGAGAAGAGCGGTTTAACCCAGACAGTCGTATTGTTATCTTCCTGCCAAAGTTCTGCCGAGTTTATTTTATCATTGTTTCTAATTTTTAGATTACACCAGTCAGCTGCTGGTATATCCGCAGATGGCGCACTCTCCGATTTCTGCGCCCGTGTTTTTATGCTTCCACTACGGCATTTATCTGTGAGGGCTCGAATTATTTTATCGTCCGGCTTCATGTTGGACGCTTCAATAAAATGGTTGTAGGCAGCTTCAATAATATGGTGGATGAGGTCATGCCGTTTGTCTCTAGGGACTGCCTCGGCCTTCGTTTCGTCGCGTGTCGTAATCCAAATAAATGCTTGCCCTATTGTCCAGTATGGTTCCTGCAAGCTTCCCATGACTCCTCCCGCAAAACACCCGCATGGTTTTTCTTCGTTAGTTTAACGAAGGTGCGGCAGCCGGTGTTCAGCCCGTCGGCCTAGTTGCACGCCAAAAACCTAACGTTAAAGAAACGAATCACGCAAGCTCTGTTTATCGCTCGGCGTTTCAGCGGCCAGCTGTGATCGGACACGAAGCGCATCCAGTAGGATGTCGCGCGAACATTCTGAACAATGCCATATGAGTTCAGGCTCTTAGATGTCATCTTTCTTGCAATAGTAGTGCACTTCTGGAAATTCTTTATTGTATAGCTCAGCAAATTCGTTGCACGACGTATGATTATCACTATATCCAAAAAAAAGTGCGATTCTTGAATGTGCAATTGGGCTATCTTTTAGCAACCAAACAACATCTGTATGGTGACTCGACTTAAATAGATTGTTTTCAAGATTTTGATAAATGCTAAAACGGTTTTCGCGTGTCGCGAGGCTTGCTATTACTAGCCATGCAATAATGATTGCGGCTAAGCATCCGGCAACTTTATCCATATCTGCTTTCCCCCGATCGTACGTCACATAGATGTCGATGAAAAACCATGCAACCGCTACCTGCGTTCACTTCAAATGGTGAGTTTTTAACAGCATCGACTTTATGTGCGACGCTCTAGGGTAGCGTGCCGCTCACCGGCTGCCAGTTTGAAGCTGACTTCTGCGCTCTGCCAATTTGCTCGGGTGTTAGCTTCTTCTCAACTAGATCAAGCCACTTTTTAGCATCATCATTGCCTTGTGCGGCGGCACGAGCAAACCAGACATAAGCTGTTTCATAATTCCGCGTTACCCCTTGGCCTGCTGCATACATCGTGCCGAGAAGGTATTGAGCGAATGCATCGCCCTGATCTGCGGCCTTGCGAAACCACTTCACCGCCTCGCCATAATCCCGCGCTACCCCTTCGCCTTTGTCATACATCCCGCCGAGAGCGATTTGCGCATAAGTTGAGCCCTGATCTGCGGCCTTGCGATACCACTTCGCGGCCTCAGCATAATCCCGCGTTACCCCTTTGCCTTGCTCATATTTCCTGCCGAGACTGGCTTGCGCGTCTGTCTCGCCCTGCTCTGCGGCCTTGCGAACCCACTTCGCGGCCTCGGCATAATCCCGCGTCACCCCTCGGCCTTCGGTATACATCGCGCCGAGACCGAATTGCGCCAATGAATGGCCCTGCTCGGCAGCCTTGCGCCACCACTTCGCCACCTCGGCATCATCCCGTGTCACCCCTCGGCCTTGCCCATATATCGTGCCGAGAATGAATTGCCCCGCTGCATTGCCCTGCTCGGCAGCCTTGCGATACCACTTCACGGCCTCGCCATAATCCCGCGTTAACCCTTTGCCATAGCTATACAT
>JAGOHT010000080.1 GCA_017996055.1 Alphaproteobacteria bacterium | reverse complement strand
CCACCGAAGATAGCGGCATCGCGCTTGGCCAGGCTTTTGCTAAGGCGCTCGGCGACAAAAAGGGCATTACCCGCTTCGGCCACGCCTATGTGCCAATGGATGAAACCCTGTCGCGCGTCGCGCTCGACATCTCCGGTCGACCTTATCTCATCTGGAAGGTCGATTTCAACCGCGACAAAATCGGTGACATGGACACCGAACTGTTTAAAGAATGGTTCGGTGCATTCGCGCAGCATGCTGGCCTAACGCTGCATGTCGAAAACATCTATGGCGTCAATAACCATCATATTATCGAGAGCTGCTTCAAGGCGCTCGCCCGCGCGCTACGTGCCGCCATCACGCTTGACCCGCGCGCCGCTGACAGCATCCCTTCAACCAAGGGCAGCCTCTGATGACGGCTCGCTGGGTGTTCCTCTTGCTCGGCTCCTGCAGCCTCACTTGGCCAGCCGCCGCCTGCGTCATGGCTGATGAGCAGCGACTGGCGCTTTTCAAGGCATGGGATACCAACCATGACGGTGGGCTGACCGAGGCTGAATATGTCACCGGCGAAAGCGCCCGTTTGCAGGCCGCCAATCATGCCATGTCGGAAGCTGCGTTGCGCGCCCGCTACCGCAGCATGCTGCGCCCAGGCACAGCCTGGCTCAGCCCGCGCGACCTTGCGCCACTATCATTCACCCGCTGCTGAGCCGCCATGACCACCATCGCCGTCATCGATTATGGCTCCGGCAATTTGCGTTCGGTTGCCAAAGCCCTGCAGGCGGTCGCGACGGCCACCGAGACTATTTTAGTCACGCAGAACGCGTCTGAGGCCAGCACAGCCGATCGTATTGTGCTGCCCGGCGTCGGCGCCTTCGCCGATTGCTGGCGCGGTCTCAATGCCCTGCCAGATATGGTGCCGAGCTTACGGCACCGAGTGCTGGTGCAGGGCGCGCCTTTTCTCGGGATCTGTGTTGGTATGCAACTGTTGGCCACCACCGGGTACGAACATGAGGTCAGTCCTGGTCTCGGCTGGCTCGGCGGCGAAGTGCGCAACCTGCCGCGTCCGGCCGATGGTAAAATTCCGCATATGGGCTGGAACAATGTATTGTTTGACGCCCCGGCGAGCCCGCTATTCCGCAATATCACCGATGCAACGCCCTTCTATTTCGTGCATTCCTATATCTTAACTCCAGCACAGCCCACCCAACGCTGGGCACATTGCCATTATGGTCAAGATTTTGCCGCAGTTGTCGGCCAAGACAATCTATGCGGTACGCAATTTCACCCAGAGAAGAGCCAGGCTAGCGGGTTACAGCTGCTGCGCAATTTTCTCGACTGGCAGCCCGAATAAGGAACAGCGCCTTGAGTAATGAAAAAATTCTGCCCCAGCGCAATCCAACGCTGGATGCGCTACGGGGCCTCGCGGCCTGCGCCGTCATGATGCATCACTTCACCATGCGCACCGGTGAATATACGCTTTTTGCCTCGGCGCAAATCGCTGTTGATTTATTCTTTTGCATAGGCGGCTATGTCACGGCGCAGGCATACCAAAACCGTATAATGGCTGGGCTAGGAGTCATCGCTTATTTCAAATCCCGCCTGCTACGACTTTACCCAAGCTTTGCAGTCGGTATGACCCTTGGTCTTGGTGCATTGCTCTACAAATATTATGCTGGTCTAACTGACTATACCTTGCCAGCGATCGCACAAGCCGCAGCGCTCAATTTCTTCTATCTTCCCTTCCTCGCGGACTACACCGTACAATTCTTCGACGATAGGGTCCGCGGCGTGATATTCCCGCTGAATGGTCCTGCTTGGTCGCTGTTTTTCAACTTACTCGGCAATTTCGTTTATTTTTATGCTATCCGAGGACACCGTCTATTGCCCTGGCTGCTCTGTGGTGGAGCGCTACTTGGCTTCGTCGTTGCAACGAAGCTGTTCGGCGAATCTGCGGGTTGGGGCAAAGATAATTTCATCGGCGGATTCCCACGCGTCATTTACACCTTCTTTGCTGGCGTTCTGCTTTACCGGCTGCGACCACATCTTTCTTTGCTGCCGCGCTTGTCATCGGGCATGCTAATTGGGGGAACGCTGCTCATGTTTGCTGTACCGGAATTCAGGCTCCACACTTATTACTGGTTTATCTGTGCCGTTGGCGTCGTCCCCCTGCTGGTCGCAAGTGCTGCAACACATGATAGGCATTGGAGCAGCCAGCGCGCGCAAAATTTTGCGCACTATCTTGGCGGGTTGTCCTACCCAATCTATTGCATTCATGTGCCGATCTCCTCTTTTATTTCGACACTGTTTGCCAACACCGCTTACCGGACGCTTGTTGTTTTTGCTGCCATCCTCGTCTGCTTGATAGCAGCCCATCTGGTTTATGTCGGGATTGAACGCCCACTGCAGCGTAACCGCACAGCACGCAAACTTAAGGCAGCCAGGTGACAAAAACACCCACTCGTTATCTAGCGCTTGATGCGATGCGCGGGCTCGCGGCCATTGCTGTTTTGCTCTATCACTTCACCATGCATAGCGGCGGCACCGTTGTGTTTGCTTCCGCGCCTCTCGCCGTTGACCTGTTCTTTTGCCTCAGCGGGTTTGTTATCGCCCATGCATACCAGGACCGCATCATCGCCGGATTGAACTTAACCAGTTTCCTACGCCTGCGCCTGGTGCGGCTTTATCCCGCCTATCTGGTCGGCTTTGTTATCGGTGTCTATGCCTTGGCGTTAAAGCAGAGCGGTGGTCAGGCCGACATCAGCATTGGCGGTCTGATTGGCAGCGCCGTCTGCAACCTGCTTTACCTGCCGTTTCCCGGCCCACATAGCGTCGTGATGTATGACGACTTGATTCCCGGCTCTATATTCCCGGTAAACGACCCGGCCTGGTCACTCTTCTTCGAGTTTGTCGCCAATATCGCGCTTTTTGTGGTGCTAAAGCGCGGCATCAAGCCATTGACGGTTTTGGGCGTTAGCACGGCGATATTATTTGTCTCAACCAAACTATTCGGCGAGGCGGCAGGCTGGGGCACCGCCAATATGGCTGGCGGTGTGGCACGCGTGATGTTCTCTTTCTTTGCCGGGGTTGTGCTTTACCAGGGACGCACGCACCTTAATCGATTGCCCGTGGTCCCCCTGCCTCTACTTTTGTTTGCCTTGACGGCGGCGATGGCCATACCGATTTTCCGTTTGCATACCTAATTATTGGTTTATCATGACCGTCTGCTTCGTGCCGCCTTTGGTGGCGCTGGGTGCCCGCAGCAGCATTCAGGCAGGCGGCCTTGGGCAAAAGCTGGCGCATTATTTTGGTGGGCTGTCCTACCCGCTTTACTGTGTGCATTTTCCGATTTTGCTGCTTGTTTCTTATAACTTCTCGTCGCCAGAGGCGCGTTTGACCGGTATTGTGCTGGGCTGTGCCGCATCGCTAGTCATCGCCCATTTGGTGCTGCGCAGCGTGGAAAAACCCTTGGGTAAGTTGCTGGCCGACAAAATCCCGGCTTGACGCTGGCCTGCCCCTCTGACACGAAGGGGCATATGTGTTAAGGGGAATAGCATGATCCTATATCCGGCAATTGATATTAAAGACGGCGCGGTCGTCAGGCTGCTGCGTGGCGAAATGGAAGCGGCAACCGTTTTTGGTGACGACCCCACCGCCCAGGCCACGCGCTTTGTCGGGCAAGGATTTGAATGGCTCCATCTGGTGGATTTGAACGGCGCGGTTGAGGGCAAGCCAGTGAATGGCGCAGTAGTCGAGGCCATTCTGAAAGCCGTCAAACTACCGGTGCAGCTTGGTGGCGGTATTCGCAGCATGGCGGGGATCGAAGCCTGGCTCAGCAAGGGCGTCAGCCGTGTCGTACTCGGCACCATCGCGCTCAAAGAGCCCGAACTTGTCCGCGAAGCCTGCCGTGCTTTCCCAGGCCGCATCGCTGTCGGTATTGATGCACGCGATGGCTTCGTCGCTGTAGCAGGCTGGATGGAAGCGAGCACCGTCAAGGCACTCGATCTTGCGCTCAAATTTGAAGATGCTGGCGTCGCCGCGATCATCTATACCGACATCAACCGTGACGGCGCGCTCGGTGGCGTCAATCTCGAAACCACGGTTGACTTGGCCTATGCGCTGACCACGCCGCTGATTGCTTCGGGCGGCGTCGCGTCGGTGGCCGATCTCGAAGCACTCAAAGCGCACGAATCCGCGGGCATCGAAGGTGTTATCGTTGGCCGTGCGCTTTATGATGGCCGCATCGATGTGCCAAAAGCACTGGAGATTCTCGCCGCACCATGCTGAAGCATCGCATCATCCCCTGCCTCGATGTCAAAGATGGCCGCGTCGTCAAGGGCGTGAATTTCGTCGGGTTGCGCGATGCTGGTGATCCCGTCGAGCAGGCCAAGCTTTACGACGCAGCAGGCGCGGATGAACTAACCTTTCTTGACATCACCGCTAGCCATGAAAACCGTGCCAGCATTTATGATGTCGTCGCCGCGACAGCAGAAGCGGTGTTTATGCCGCTCACGGTTGGCGGCGGCGTCCGTACGATTGCGGATTTCCGCCGTATGCTGCTGGCTGGTGCCGACAAGGTCGCGGTGAACTCCGCCGCCGTGGCGCGCCCCGCGCTCATCAACGAAGCTGCGCGTAAATTCGGCGCGCAATGCGTGACGGTTGCGATTGATGCCAAACAGATCGCACCCAATAGCTGGCATGTTTTCGTGAAAGGCGGTCGCGAGGATACTGGCCTTGATGCAATCGCCTGGGCGGAACAGGTTGTCGCGCTCGGCGCGGGCGAAATTCTGCTCACCTCGATGGACAGGGACGGCACTAAGGACGGCTATGACCTCCCCTTGCTGCGCGCCATCAGCCAGCGCGTCAGCGTGCCGGTCATCGCCTCTGGCGGTGCGGGCAATCTCAACCATCTGGCGGAAGGGCTTCGCGCCGGCGCGGATGCCGTTCTTGCTGCCAGCATCTTCCATTTCGGCACCTATACGATTGGCCAGGCCAAAGCCCATCTGGCGGCACAGGGCTTGCCCATCCGTCTGACTGGAGCGAGCCCCGCATGAATAATCCGGTGACGATTGACGACACTTTCGCGCAGCTCTTCGCCACCATTCGGAGCCGTAAGCGCGCCAAGGCTGATGTCTCCTATACCGCGCAGCTCTTCGCGCGTGGCGTGCCGACCATCTGCAAAAAGCTGAACGAGGAAACTACCGAGGCGATTATCGAAGCGGCGCGTGGCGACAAGGCGCGGCTGCGCGAAGAATCCGCTGACATCCTCTATCACCTCTTCGTGCTCTGGGCGGCAAGCGGCATCACGCCGGAACAAGTTGGGAAAATCCTGTCCAAACGCACGGCGCAAAGCGGCCTCGCCGAAAAAGCGGCACGCACCAAACAGCCGAAAAAAAAATGACCGAAACAGCGCTGGTGCTCTTCTCCGGTGGGCAGGATTCAACCACCTGTCTCGCCTGGGCATTGAAGCAATTTGACGCGGTAGAAACCATCGGCTTCGATTATGGCCAGCGTCATGCTGTCGAGCTCGAGTGCCGCGCGCCGATCCGTACCGCGCTCAGCACCATCAAGCCCACATGGCAACGCAAACTTGGCGACGATCACCTGCTCGATCTCCGCAGCCTTGGTGCGCTGAGCGATACGGCTTTGACGCGCGAACGCGCCATTACCTTCGCCAATAATAACCTGCCCAACACTTTTGTGCCTGGCCGTAACCTGCTCTTCTTCACCTATGCGGCGGCGCTCGCCTACCGGCGCGGTATCATGAATCTGGTCGGCGGCATGTGCGAGACAGATTATTCGGGCTATCCCGATTGCCGCGACGCGACGCTGCAGGCGCTGCAGACCGCGCTTAATCTCGGCATGGATTATGCCATCACCATCCACACGCCGCTAATGCGCATCAACAAGGCCGAAACCTGGCGGCTGGCAGAAGAGTTGGGCGGTTCAGCATTGCTGGACATAATCCGGGAAGCAACGCATAGCTGTTATCTCGGTGACCGTGGCACCAGGCACGACTGGGGCTATGGCTGCGGCACTTGCCCAGCCTGTCTGCTCCGCGCGGCGGGTTATAAGGCCTACAGCGATGCAGCTTCCGCCTGACCTTGTAACCTTTATGCCAAACACGCCGAAGAAGATAGGGAGAAGGAGATTATCATGACCCAGAGCCCCTTATCGCGCCGCAGCTTTCTAGCCGGTCTCGCCGCCGCCGGAGCCCTCATCACTCTAAAAGGAACCCCCGCTATGGCTACCGAGACCGCCTATGCCGTCACCAAGAGCGATACCGAATGGCGCCAGCAGCTGAGCGCAGCGCAATATGATGTTTTGCGCGCGCATGGTACCGAACCGCCGGGCAGCTCGCCATTCAATGATGAAAAGCGCGCTGGACTTTACCTCTGCGCTGGTTGCGCCCAGCCGCTGTTCGACGCCAAAACCAAATATCATAGCGGCACCGGCTGGCCGAGTTTTTGGGATCATCTCCCACAAGCCATCGGCACCACGACCGACCACAAGCTGATGCTTCCGCGCACAGAGGTGCATTGCGCTCGTTGCGGTGGACATCTCGGCCATGTCTTTGAGGATGGACCAAAGCCGACCGGCCTGCGTTATTGCATGAATGGCGTGGCGTTAGCCTTCGAAGCGGCGAAAATATAACTTTAGCCTTCAGACGCCAGGCGCTCGTTATTCCGAAGCACCATCAAATCCGACCGTCACAGATTTGATGGTGCTGAAGTGAGCCGTTGAGGCTCCGCGAGGCGGCTAAGTGCTTGGTAAATCAAATAACGCTGCTTTCCGCTTGCTGAAACTATTGCCGCCCAGCATTTTAGGCGCGGAAATTGATACAGCAAAGGATAGCGATAATGAGCGATTTAGCCCCGACACGTCCCGGCCGCTTATGGAGCGGTACCGATGGTAAGTTCAATCTTGAAGCCGCCTTGTTCGCGATTGGCGAAATGGGCGGACATTATGGTACCGCGCAACAGCCGCGCGTTGAACAGCAACTGCGCTATGTCCATGCGGGCGCGAAAGCGGAGCCGGATTATTGGACAGATGCTATCACCGCGCTGCAGAGCGCCAACCACCGCATGACCAACACCGCCGGACGCGATGCGTTGGCCTCCGTCATCGCCACGGCAGAGCACGGTCTGAAGCGCGGCGCAGCCCCAAGCTCTGTTGCAGCACTCACTGCATAATTATTAAAACTGGGGTGCCAAATAAATGAGCCGGTTCATTTCTGAACCGGCTTTTATTTTGCACTTCTTCCGAAAGTCATGAAAATCCGCCCTGCGCAGATTTTCATGACTTGAGGTGAGCCATTGGGGCTCCCTTTCTCCGTCGAGGGCTAGTCCTTTCCGAAACCTGACAAAATCCGTGCAACAAATTATGTTGGGTTGAGGTGACGCCCAGCCCAGAGGCGTTTGAGCATGAATGCTAGCGCCCGCGCGCTGATGCAAGCAAAGCCAAGCGCTGCGGAGCAACGCGCACGGCGACTGAGTGCTTAAGGAATGAGTGGCGACCAGGCAGGGTCAGAAGCATCCAACGGCGCCGAAATCTGGCGCTCATTATAGCCGGTCAGGTCGATGGAATAGATATGCGCCTGCCGCCCGATGCTGCTTGAGGTTTCCTTGAAATACATCAGCACACGCCCGTTCGGTGCCCAGGTTGGCCCCTCGACATGATAGGACTGGGTCAGCAGCCGCTCGCCGGAACCATCAGGACGGATGACACCAATATAGAACTGGCCTTGATGCTGCTTGGTGAAGGCGATCCAGTCGCCGCGCGGGGACCACACCGGCGTGCCGTAATTGCCAGCGCCGAAGCTGATGCGCTGCACATTGCTGCCATCGGCGTCCATTGTATAAATCTGCTGCGAACCGCCGCGGTCTGATTCAAACACAATACGCTTGCCATCAGGCGCGAAGGACGGCGCGGTGTTGATGGAAGCGCTGTTAGTCAAACGCGCTGACCGGCGGGTACGCAAATCCATGATGTAGATATCGGAGTTGCCCTCGTTGGTCAGCGAGAAGATAACGCGGTTGCCGTCCGGCGCGAAGCGCGGCGCGAAGGTCATATTCGGGAAATCACCGAGCATTTCCTGCCGCCCGGTATCGATGTTGAAAAGATAAACGCGCGGCTTGTTATTGTAAAACGCCATATAGGTGATTTCCTGCGCCGTCGGCGAGAAACGCGGGGTCAGCACCAGCGCGCGGCCATCAGTGAGGAAGCGATGGTTCTCGCCGTCCTGATCCATGATGGCAAGACGCTTGATGCGGGCAGTGCCCGGGCCGGTTTCAGAAATATAGACGATACGCGTATCGAAATAGCCGTCTTCGCCGGTGATGCGCTTATAGATGGCATCGGAAATAATGTGGGCGATCCGCCGCCAGTTTTGCGGCGCGGTCTTGTAAGACAAGCCGGTCATCTGCTGTTCACTGAAAACATCCCATAGGCGGAACTCAACCTTGAGCTGGCCATCGCCCAGCGGCTCGACCTTACCAACCACCAGCGCCTGGCTATTAAGCACACGCCAGTCGCCGAAGCGCGGCTGCTGCTGCAGGCTGGCAGCATCCTGCACATAGGAGGCCGGGTCGATGATGCGGAATAAGCCGGAGCGCACGAGATTATTATTAATCACCTGCACCAGGTCGCTGCCCATTTTGGTGGACTCAGGCGTGCTGCCCGCGAATTCCGGAATGGCAATCGGAATCGGCTCAGTCGTGCCGCGATTGATATCGATGCGCAGCTCAGCCTGCGCCGGAACAACCGCGCTCAGGCTGAGGGCGACCAGCAGCACCACACGGGTGAAAAGCGAACGAAACATCGAACTATCCTTTCCTGCAGAGCGCGGCGCAGCATAAACCAACGCCAGCGCAAATTAAAGCATATCACGCGGGTCAAAATTAAAGCGAATTACCTTCCACTGCTCATATTTCTCCGGCGGCAGGGCCAGCGGGTTGCATTGCGGGTGGCGCAGCGCCCGCACCGCCGACTCTGCGGCTGCGCGGAAGAAACTGTCAGTCGCCATCCGCATCTGATCGGCGACCTTGACCGACTGCACCGTGCGGTCTGGATTCACCGATATGACCACCTGCACCACAAGCTCTTCGGCATTGCGCGCGCCGATGGGCACATTCCAACAACCGGCGATTTGCCGCCGCAACGCATCTTCCTCAGAAATGCTCAACTTATCGGAGAGTGATGGTGCCTCGCTATCCGGTTCTTCCTCCGCCTCTTCCGTCTTGGGCTGCGGCTTGGTGGTTTTAGGCCCAGTTTTCGGCTTAATCTGCGCCAAATTCTTGAGCACACTCGCCAGCGCATCCGGCT
>JAGOHT010000079.1 GCA_017996055.1 Alphaproteobacteria bacterium | reverse complement strand
CTCTCACCCGATGCGGTGAAAGCAGAGGTTTCGAACCAAATAGAGCGTGAGTTGCCCGCGGTTCACCAGAATTTTGGATCGATAGCGCATCGCATGGGCGGTAAATATCCTGTGCTCGAGCAAACGGCGCCTCTGTATGCGGCTGTCCGTATTGTGGAAAGCCTTGGGCAGGCGGTTGAACAGGGTGTGCAAGCTGGGGTTGGTTCCTTCATGCAACGTTTTGGCGCGATTGGTCGACCCGCTGTCGAACATATGGCCGAACATGGCCGTGCGACAGCGCCGGTGCTCGCCTCTTTCGTGAGAGAAGCTTTGCAGTGGCAGGATAAGGTGGCGAAGCCTCCGGTGCAGCCAGTACCATCTGTGCCAGCGGGGCGCATGGTCCAGGGCTTAAGCAGCGTCGTTCCGAGCTAATCAAGCCGAAGATTGATTTATCTAACCGAATGTATTTGAAGCGATTAACGCATTATTTCAGGTGATTGCCATGCCCGCGGAAGGTTTTACCCGCATCAACTGCTTTGCCGAAAACCCCTTGACCGGCATACCGTGCTTTCAACGCTTCAATGTGCCAACGCAGGCCTTGACACGTGCGTATGAAAGAAACTTACGCGATAGTCCTGACTTGTCCGCTTTCAGCGCTACCGTGTTCTCGACGGTTCCGGATTTGACGCAAGCCCAGCTGCCGCCGAGCGCACCGCTCAATGCCACCATTAAGCATCATCGCGGTATTGCGCCCATGTTGGGGCAGCTCGAGGAGGAGGGTGTTTTGGTGCCGATGGAGACATCTTTGCCGTTAAGTGGCGGTGCGCGTAATCCGGGCTCAAAGCCGCAACCGGTGCAGTCCTGATGAGCCGGACTAATTTTGGCGCAGCCGTGCCGGAAAATGGCTTTTCGACCGTTGCATTTTACGTTCCGGCGAGCGACAAAATGATTCCACGCGCCGATGGCAACGGCTATGTTTTCGCCAAGTTGCGCGTGCCGACGGTGATGTTGCGTCTTGCGTTCAATAGCCATATCGGATCTCTGCCGCCAAAATTCGACAATATGCTGGTTACTGATAAACCGATGATGTCTTTGCCTGTTTCACTGCCTTTGCAAGCCGTCATGATGAATGTCGTTACCACCGAGCGCGCCGCGGCTCTAGCGCAGGCACTCTATCAAGCGCGCGTTTCGGCTGTCGTCTATGGGATGGCGCCGTTACGCCATGTTGGTTCAGGCGCATCCGGTGCCGTTGTGAGACCGGCTCCTTAGTCGTCAATCAACTGGCTAATTCCGTGTCGCTCGGCTAATCTGCGGACATGGCTAAAGAACGCAATACGCTGAGTGGGCGCGTGAAGCGCTATGCTTCCGTGACCACAAGCATGGCTGGTGTTGGTGCCAAGCTAGCCGGTGAGCGCTATCTCGGCCTGAAGCCTAAAACTGGTGTCTTGGCGGGCGAGGTGCGTGCCGCGCTCGGCGGTCTTAAAGGGCCGTTGATGAAGGTCGCGCAAATGCTGGCGACCATTCCAGACCTGGTGCCACCCGAATATGCCGCCGAGCTAGCACAGCTGCAGGCTGATGCTCCGGCGATGGGCTGGCCCTTCGTCAAACGGCGCATGGCCGGAGAACTCGGCGCGGATTGGGAAAAGCGTTTCCGTCGGTTTGACCATGCGGCCTATGCGGCAGCCTCCTTGGGGCAGGTGCATCGCGCTTCGACGCATGAGGGCGCGGAGGTAGTCTGCAAGCTGCAATACCCTGATATGGAGTCAGCTGTCGCGGCGGATTTGCGGCAGCTCAAGATTCTGTTGGCGCTATTCGAGCGCTATGACCGCGCCGTATCAACTGGCGGTGTGCAACAGGAAATCGCCGACCGTCTTTATGAAGAGCTGGATTACACGCGTGAGGCGCGACACCTTAAGCTTTATCAGGCGATGTTGACTGATGAGCCGGGGGTCTCCGTGCCGGTCGTGGTGGATAAGCTTTCGACGCACCGGCTTTTGACGATGAGCTGGCTGGACGGTCAGCGCTTCAGCGAAGCAGTGAAGCGTAAGCAGGCCGACAAAAACGCCATCGCTTTGCAAATGTTCCGCGCTTGGTATGTGCCGTTCTATAATTATGGAGTCATCCACGGTGACCCGCATATGGGCAATTATACTTTGCGCGCCGATAACGGCGTAAATCTCCTTGATTTCGGCTGTGTTCGGGTTTTTCGCCCGGCTTTGGTCGAGGGCGTGATTGAACTATATCAATCACTGCTGACCAATGATGAAGCCCGCGCTGTGGCGGCTTATGAGTCCTGGGGCTTCAAGAAACCTTCCAAGACTTTGGTTGAGGTGCTCAATATTTGGGCGCGCTTTATTTATGCACCGCTGCTTGAGGATAGAACCCGCCCGATTGATGAGACGAACACCGGTCTTTATGGGCGGGCTACCGCGCGAAAGGTGCATGAGGAGTTACGTAAGCTTGGGGGCGTCGCCGTGCCACGCGAGTTTGTCTTCATGGATCGTGCAGCGGTCGGCCTAGGCTCGGTATTCCTGCGGCTTGATGCCAACATCAACTGGTATCGGCAATTTCATGGGCTTATTGAAGATTTTGACGTAAGGGTTATGGCCAAACGCCAAAGCAAATTGCTGAAAAGCCTGGATTTGCCTGCAGCAACCTAACTTGGTAGGCACGAACACTGAGCTGCAAGCTATTGTAGCGGCGTTAAATCCTCCCTTCACATTCGCGTTGTTCTGGCGCAGGATGACCGCTTCAATGATTCCTCTGAGCTTTGCGCGATGAAAATCACCGTTCTTAAAGAGCGTCGGCCACATGAACACCGCGTGGCCGCGACCCCTGAAACCGTCAAGAAGCTGATTGCTTTAGGCTATGACGTAACCGTCGAGGCTGGCGCGGGGCGGGAAGCCGCTTGCACCGATGACGCCTATAAGGCTGTTGGGGCGACTGTTGCCGCTATGCCGGGAACACAGGATGCTGACATCATTTTAAAAGTCCAGCGTCCACTGACTGCTGCCGAAGGCATGGACGAGGTAGGGCAGCTTAAGTCAGGCGCCATTTTGATTGCCATGCTCAACCCATATGGCGCGAAGCAGGATTTGGCGCTCTATGCCAACCGCGGTGTGAGCAGCCTGGCGATGGAACTTGTACCGCGTATTACTCGCGCGCAGAGCATGGATGTACTTTCGTCGCAATCCAATCTGGCTGGCTATAAGGCCGTCTTGGATGCGGCCGCGGAGTTTGGCCGCGCTTTCCCGATGATGATGACGGCGGCGGGTACAATTCCACCGGCGCGGGTTCTGGTCATGGGGGCAGGGGTTGCCGGTTTGCAGGCGATTGCAACCGCGCGTCGCTTGGGGGCTGTCGTTTCGGCGACAGATGTTCGCATGGCGGCGAAGGAGCAGGTTGAGAGCCTGGGCGCGACATTTGTGATGGTTGAGAGCGACGAGCTGAAGCAGGCGGAAACCGCCGGTGGCTATGCCAAGGAAATGAGCGACGATTTCAAGCAGAAGCAGGCAGCGCTGATCGCCGAAACCATTAAGAAGCAGGATATTGTCATCTGCACGGCGCTGATTCCTGGGCGGGCTGCGCCGCAACTGGTTTCGGAAGCGATGGTGCGAAGCATGAAGCCGGGGGCAGTGATAGTTGATCTCGCGGTTGAGCAGGGCGGTAACTGCGCACTGAGTCAGGCGGGGCAGATTGTTGATGTCGATGGCGTCAAAATTGTCGGTCACCGTAATGTGCCGAGCCGATTGCCGGTGGATGCCTCGGCGCTCTATGCGCGTAACATCTATAATTTTATCGCGGCCTATCATGACAAAGAACAAAATCAGCTCAAGCTCAATCCCGATGATGAAATTATCAAAGCGATGTTCCTGACGCGCGATGGCCAGGTTGTACATCCGCAGTTCCAATCTTAGAGCGGGGCATGACGGTTATGGACAGTATTTCAAGCGAAGAAACCAAGAAGCTGCATCAGTGGGTGATGAGCATCGCAATCACCGTAGTCTGTTGTGCACTCTTTTTTTTGTTTTTCGCGGGTTATTTTTTGCGGACGCAGGAAAAGCTTATCGAGATGCAGGTGCGTTCCGAAATGCAGGAAGCTCGCATGAATGTGCTTGAGAACAATGTTTTGATGCTGGGGCAGCGCGTTGCGGTGCCGCCGCCGCCGATGCCGGTTGGGGTGGTGCCAGCTCCTGCTCCCGTTGTTCCGCTGCAGGAACAGGCTGCCCATCCTGTGCAGGCAGTGCCAGCACCTGTCTCGCCCCCACCGACCACAAAGCATCAGAGCGTCGCGCCGTCGCCTGTTGAAGTCATGGGGGGCGCTGCGCTCTTGCTCAATACAGAATCGCTTACGCCTGCCTTGCCCAAGTCGATGCAAAAGAAGCCGCATAGTGATAAGGCTGAGCCCAAGCCAAAAGCTAAATCCGAAGCCGTGGAATAACCCAGGGAACCCCCAATGAGCGCCGAAAATTTTCTCAGCAATGTGCAAAGTCTAGCTGAACAGCAGGAAAAGCTGGCGAAGCTGACGCAAACTCTCGTCACGCAGTCACAGGAAATTGCGGCACAGGGCGTTGGAGGCGGGCACCATGATTTCTTTATTCTCGGCCTCACGGTTTTTGTTCTCGCCTGTTTTGTCGGGTATTATGTTGTCTGGCGCGTGACGCCGGCGCTGCATTCGCCGCTGATGGCCGTTACCAACGCTGTTTCTTCTGTCATCATCGTGGGGGCGCTGATCGCGGCTGGCGCCGAGACAATGTCGGCTTCAACTTGGCTCGGATTGCTTGCCATCGCTTTGGCCTCGGTCAATATTTTTGGTGGGTTTATCGTCACGCAGCGGATGCTGCAGATGTACAAGAAAAAGAAGTAGAGGTTTCGTACCATGGCGAGTTGGGTCGTCTTTTCCTATCTGGTTTCTGCCGTCTGCTTCATCATGGCGCTGCGCGGCTTATCGTCGCCGGTTACAGCGCAACAGGGCAATCAGTTCGGCATTGCGGGCATGGCATTAGCCGTGGTCACGACGATGGTGCATTTCGTGGCGCTGCCCGCCTGGTTCCCTGTAATGATAGCCATAGCTATAGGCGGAGCAGGTGGTGCTTATGTGGCCCGCACCATTAAAATGACGGCTTTGCCCCAATTAGTGGCCGCGTTCCACTCACTCGTCGGCCTAGCTGCAGTGCTAGTGGCGGCAGCAGCTTATTTATCGCCTGATGCCTATGGTATAAGCGAGAACGGTGTCATTCGTGCGGGCAGTTTGATCGAAATGGGTTTGGGTGTCGCTATCGGCGCGATTACCTTCACCGGTTCTTTGGTGGCGTTTGCCAAGTTGCAGGGAATTTTAAGCGGTAAGCCTTTGCAGTTTCCGCTGCAGCATCAGCTCAATCTCGGTCTTGGTGTATTGGCGGTTTTACTCATCCTTTGGCTGTGCCTGGGGCAGTCCGGCGTGGCCTTCACGTTGTTGGTGCTCGTCACGCTGCTGCTTGGCTTCCTGCTCATTCTGCCGATCGGTGGGGCGGACATGCCGGTCGTGGTCTCGATGCTCAACAGCTATTCGGGCTGGGCGGCGGCGGGTATCGGCTTCACCCTGCAGAATAATCTGCTCATTATTACCGGTGCTCTGGTTGGAGCCTCCGGCGCTATTTTGAGCTACATCATGTGCAAGGGCATGAACCGCTCGATTTTCAACGTCATCCTTGGTGGTTTTGGTGGAGACAGTGCGGCGGCTGGCCCTGCAGGAGTTGTGGGTGACCGTTCGGTTAAGACCGGCTCGGCGGAAGATGCAGCCTTCATTCTCAAAAACGCAGCCAGCGTAATCGTCGTGCCTGGCTATGGCATGGCCGTGGCGCAAGCGCAGCACGCACTGCGCGAAATGGCAGATCAGCTCAAGAAGGCGGGTGTGCAGGTGCGCTACGCAATCCATCCTGTTGCTGGTCGTATGCCTGGCCATATGAATGTGCTGCTCGCCGAAGCCAATGTGCCGTATGATGAAGTGCTAGAACTTGATGAAATCAACCGCGATTTTGGTATGACCGATGTCGCTTTTGTCATCGGCGCGAACGATGTCACCAATCCGGCAGCGAAGACTGATCCAAAGTCGCCAATTTACGGAATGCCGATTTTGGATGTTGAGAAGGCCAAGACGGTTCTGTTCATCAAACGGTCGATGGCGTCGGGCTATGCTGGTGTCGAGAATGAGCTGTTCTTCCGTGACAACACGATGATGCTCTTCGGAGATGCCAAGAAGATGTGCGAAGAGATCGTCAAGTCACTGGAGCACTAGACCTTATTGTTTTTGCATTTCGCTGAATTTCTGAATATCGGCGGCAAGGGTCTTGTGGTCGTTGACAAGAACTGTTGTTTGGGTCGTACCATCTCCAGAAACGCTGATTACTGAAATGGTGCCATGGGTGGATGACTGGTACGCTGCGGTCATCTTCTTTTTACCGGTAGTTATGGAGTCGTAACCGCTCGATGGCGGTGCTGACAATGTTCCGGCGCCTGCGCCTGTCGTTGATGCTATTGTGCCTGAAGAAGATCTTCCCGTTGTTATGCTCTTTTGGCCTATTCCACCACCACTTGCATTTGTCCACTCCGATGCCGTGTTGGGCGTTGTTGGTTCTTTTGGCGAAACAGGGGGGGGCGAGGCTTTTCCTCCGCTGAAAATGGCCGGATTAAATTGTGCACTTTTGAGCAAATAGGGATTGAAAGCGGTTTGGGCGGTCTTTTGAGATGTAGTCAGCTCATGCTGGACCGGGGCCATGACTGGTTGTGGTGCTGGCTCAATGGCAGTAGCCATGGTCTGTGAGGCCGATGTTAATGCTGTGTTGGGCGCTGGCAAGCGATTGTCTTGTGGGAAGTTTGCTGCAGAGACGACTGTTACTGGAACTATTAGCGGCGCGGACGTTTCTGAGTCTGCAGAATGGCGAAATGAGGCGAACAACAGGCTTAGCAGCGCAGCGTGCAACAGTAATGAGAGGGCGGGAGCCTGATAGCGTTCGGCCATCGATAAGTTGCGCGACAGTTTGCACCTCGAAAGATTGATGCTCAATTGTCAGTAAATTACCACGAACCTATAACTGTGGCAAAGGTTGCAGCGGATGGTTAACAGACCCGCTAGTTGTATTGTTCTATAGTAATGCGGTGATAAAGAATGTTCAGATAAGGCTGAGCCTGTTACTGAAAGCTATAGGCGGCGTTTGCCGGGATAATTTCGACAGAAGCTTGCATCGGGCTTATAGTAATGGCGATGATGAAACTGTCTCCCACCGTGTTTCTCTTTTTTGTGTTTGTAACGATCACTGAATCTGCGCCGCTCTGCCTGCTGATGAATTCGTTTGTGAAGATTTCAGTCAGTTCGCTGATGTCTTTGTGTGCTGTTGGTTCCTGTGGCTCAGGCACTGCTTGCGGTATAGTCAGGTTCATTTCTGCCATCATGGCATCCACACCACTCACGGTCTGTAGCATCAGAGCAGCTTCCCCACTTTCCTGAGCGGGGCTTTCCGCTAAGACTGGCTGTGCGGTTTCAGTAGCGGCCCTGGGCTCGGGGAGCGGTAAAAAATTTAATGATTCTGGCAGACTATCAGCACTAACAATTGTTATCGGTACAACAGCGCTCGTTGTTCCGTTGAGCAGACCTGGCTGGTGAAAAGATATGAAGAGCAAGCACAAGAGGGCTGCGTGCAGCGATAGCGAAAGCGTTATTGCCTGATAGCGTTCGTTGATGCACTTTCTGCGCGACAGGCTCATTCTCCCGCTTGGCAAAATAGGTAACAAGTTATCTAATAAATACTACAGTCATATATTAAATGCAATATATAGTTAACAAGATATCAAAAAATAAATATACGTTAATCGGTATGTAGAGAAAAGTTTGAGGTGACCCTGAGAATTATATTTCGGAACTGACTTTACTCAGCGCTCGTTTGTAACAATATCCGGTACAACCGTCTTGGTAACGCTGGTGCCATCGGAGTAGCTGTAGATAATCGCCTCATAGCCATGCGCATTAGAGCGATGAACAGCGATAAGGCGTTTTGCTCCATTGCCAGTGCTGATAGTTGGGGAGCCGCCTGGCACAGGGGGCATTGGTGCGGTGCTATTCTGTGTTAAGGGTGATGCGGCTAATTTTGAGCTCGTCGTTGCCACAGTGCCAAAAATAGCGGGATTAAATTGGGCGCTGTTCAGCAAATAGGGATTGAATCCGGTGCTTGCTGGGCGAGGTTGGCTTGGCGGAGGCAGCGGTGTTGTCTCTTTCAAGACCTCCGTTGTTCTGGTCGTTGTCTGAGGGGGCTTGGGGGGGGATTTCTCAATTTGCCCAGCCATCTGCGGCAAAGCATCCGGCGGAACCACCGAAATAGGAATAATTAGTGGCGCGGTCGTTGTCGCGGACTGGCTAAACGAGATCAGAAAACCGCCCAGCATTATAGCGTGCAGTAACACTGTTAATGCGGAGGCACGAAAACGATCATCGACAGGCAACTGCAGAGTCAGTTCGGCCTCGGCACAATGGGTTGCAACGTGCTATCAGCCTAACCCCACGACATGAAAATTACAACAAAAGAGCAAATATCACTGTTTTTGCAATGTGTTAATGGCGCGGCAGCTGGCTGGTCGCGGCTTTGGCGTCGTGCAAATCAGGCCTACAGGGAGTGTCGGCTTACGGCTCATAGGCGTATAGATCGCATTCTGTGGCTCTTCGCAACTTGTCTAGCTTGACCATGACGATTGCGTCTTTGGACAGCTATGACCGCCTCTGGCTACGTTATTCAGTACATACTCTAGAGCAGGTTGGTGGTTACTCGCTGGCCAGGCCTAGTATTGCCATCACTTTTGTTTTTTCTGGGAAAGTCCCACATTATACCTTCATACGCCTTAATCAAACTTTTGACGTTGCCCCCTCCGCACAAAGAGCAATTGTGACGCAGCCGAATAGGGCACCAGCAACCAGCGAGAACGAGTTGGAAGGGGCTTGCATTGAAGCCTGACCAAAAAACACAACGGTGGAAACAAACTTTGCTGCCATAACGGCCCTAGTAGCGGTTAATGCATGATTGGCCAATTTATCAGGGTTGTTCGTCCTTCTGTGATTTCCTGCCATCACATTAATAGTCGCCAAATTGCCATGCCGCATAACGTGCCATTTCCCTATTGCCGAAACATAATGGAATATCGGTTAGCTGAAATGCTTGCCCAGTCTTTATGGCGGCTACTGTTTCAACGGCCACCGACCCAGCATAACCAACTTTGTCGCGCTATTCATTGAGTAGCCGACCATAGTTCTTGAATTGTTCGTAAAGACTATTTGAGGAATGTTTTACTTTATACTGAATTCTTCATGGTGTGGGAGGAATAAAATGTCTGACAAGCCGTGATATAGTCCTTCTAAT
>JAGOHT010000078.1 GCA_017996055.1 Alphaproteobacteria bacterium | reverse complement strand
GAGACCCAGCCAGCTGGATTTGCGCTTCTCTATCGTTGGTGTCGCCCCGGCATTCGGCGCGGCCCCCTGCGCTTGGTTCTTTCGCAGACGTTCGGCCTCACCGGCGGCATTAACGACGTTACTCTCAGCTTCCTTCTTACGCCACCACAGCAAATCATCGACGAGATGACGGCTGGCCCCAATACTCTCGGCGGATTCTTCGTCAACCAGCTTGCGAATATCCTTACTCGATTTGTCTGCCCCAGCTGTTGCCAGCACCTGCTGCTCCAGATTGCTTGGCGCAGTCGGCGCAGCGCCTGTTTCACCAAGCGTTAGTGCTTCGGCCTGGCTAGAGGGAGCCGCTTCCTGCGGCCGCGGTACACCGGGCTGCGGCGGGCGTAGCGCGAAATCCGGCGGAATGACCAGCGGCGCACGATCTACCACCACGAACTCATCCGGCATATTCCGGTTGAGCCCAAGCATCTCGCGCGTCTCACCACAGCCAGCAAGAATTAACGGTAACAAAAGCAAGCCGATGCGCTTCATGCGCCCTCCAAGAAGTCTGGACTAGAATATGAGCCTATTGTTGGCGTGACGCCGGTGAATGTCAATTGGTTGGGTTCTCGGCTGGAAGCTTTTTGCGCGGATCCCAGATAAGAATCCCGACGCCGACCACGACCGCGCAATCGGCAATATTGAAAACCCAAGGATAATAGGCGACATGGATGAAATCGACCACTGCGCCGAACTGCAGCCGGTCAATCACGTTGCCAATCGCGCCACCGATAATCATCCCGGCTGCCACAGCCCCCAGCCAATGCTCGACCCGCCAAAGATAGCCAAGCAGATAGGCAATCATGAAGGCCGCCATCGTGCACCAGAGTAACGTGGCGGAAGCCTTGGGGTCGGAGAACAGCCCGAAAGTTACCCCATGATTCCACAGCAGATCGAACGACAAATACTCCATCACCGGCATATGATGTGGCGGCTCGGCCAGAGCCTTGAGTATCCAAGCCTTGCTCGCCTGGTCCAGACCAAGCGCCAGGAGTGCCGGACAGCCAGCCAGCGCCAACAGTCGTGGATGGCGAGGTGGGCCTAACCCCATATCAGGCCGCCTGACTAGCTGGATGCGTCATGACATCATGGCAGCGTTCACAGAGTAGTGGATGATCGGCATGTTTGCCGACCTCAGGCAAGACCTGCCAGCAGCGTTCACATTTTTTACCTGGCGCAAGGCGAACCACGACCGCGATATCTGGCACATCCGGCAGGCGGAAAGCCTCCGGCGGTGCGGCATCCGTAAGCAAGACCAATGATGAAGCGATACACAGGCCAGCGAAGTCAATGCTCTCCAACAACGTCTTCTGAGGCGCCGTGATATAAACCTGTGGCTGCGCCTGCAGGCTCGCGCCGATTACCTTGTCGGCACGGGCGCGTTCGAGCGCGCCGGTCACGACGCGGCGCGCCGCCCGCAGCTGATCCCATTTCGCGGCCAGTGCATCATCGCGCCAAACCGCCGGAATGGAGGGTAAAAGTTGCAGATGCACGCTTTCCTGCTCACCCGGATGGCGCGCCAGCCAGGCCTCTTCTGCCGTAAAGCACAGGAAGGGGCTGAGCCAGACTGTCAGGCTCTCAAACAACTGCTCCAGCACCGTGCGGGTAGCGCGGCGACGGTCGCTATCAGCCCGGTCGCAATAAAGGCTGTCCTTGCGGATATCGAAATAGAAAGCCGACAAATCAACGGCACAAAATTCATGCAGCGTCACCATAACACGGTTAAAATCAAACTCTACGACGGCCTTACGCACGACCTGGTCAACCTCATAGAGCCGATGCAGCACCCAGCGCTCCAGCTCTGGCATCTCCGTATGCGGCATCCGCTCGACCGCCTGCATCCCATCAAGCGCGCCGAGCAAATAACGCAGCGTGTTGCGGAACCGGCGGTAGTAATCACCAATTTGTTTAAGGATTTCCGCGCCGATGCGTAAATCCTGCCGGTAATCCGACATCACCACCCAGAGGCGCAGAATATCCGCACCCATTTGCTCGATGACGGTTTGTGGCGCGACGGTGTTGCCGAGCGACTTCGACATCTTGCGGCCTTGTTCGTCGAGCGTGAATCCGTGCGTGAGCACGATATCGTAAGGCGCGCGCCCACGCGTGCCGCAGGATTCGAGCAGCGAGGAATGGAACCAACCGCGATGCTGGTCTGAACCTTCCAAATAGAGCGTCGCGGGCCAGTCTAGCTCCGGCCAGTTGCCGCTATTGCCGAGCGGGTCGAGCACGAAAGCATGGGTCGAGCCGGATTCAAACCACACATCGACGATGTCGAAAACCTGATCATAATCTTCGGCACGATATTTATCGCCGAGGAAGAAACTTGCCGGACGCTGATACCAGGCATCCGCGCCTTCCTTGGCGAAAGTCGTGGCGATTTTCTCCAGTACCGCTTTATCCTTGAGCGGCTGCCCGGATTTTTTCTCGACAAACAGCGCGATCGGCACTCCCCAGGCGCGCTGGCGGCTGATGCACCAGTCCGGGCGGCTTTCAATCATGCCGCGAATGCGGTTTTCGCCGATGCCCGGCACCCAGCGCGTTTCGGCGATGGCTTGCAAGGCGAGTTCACGCAAGGTCTTCTGCTGGCCTTCCGGCACCTTGTCCATCGCAATGAACCATTGTGGCGTGGTGCGGAAGATCAGCGGCGCTTTGGAACGCCAGGAATGCGGATAGCTGTGCGTGATATTCTGCTTGGCCATCAGCGCGCCGGCTTCGGCAAGCTCCTTGATGACCGCGCCATTGGCGTCGCCCACCTTACCATCCGGCTTATAGACCGTCTTGCCGGCAAAGAGCGGCACATGCTCGCGATAACTGCCATCCTCACCGACATAATCGGTGATTTCAATATTGTGCTTGCGGCCAAGGTTGAAGTCATCCTCGCCATGCGACGGCGCGATATGGACAAACCCCGTCCCCGCCTCGGTCGTGACGAAATCACCCTGCAGCAGCGGCACTTCAAAATCATAGCCCTGTCCATGCAGCGGATGCGCGCACGAGGTTTTGACCAGTTGCTCGGCGGTGATGCGATGCAGCGGCTCGGCCTTGATCTTCGCCATGCTACAGAATTGCTCTAGCAATTCTGTAGCAACGACGAGGCTGTCGCCGACTTTCGCCGTCGCTTCCGGCGCGGCTTCCGTCACCTTAAAGATGGTATATTCAAAATCGCCGAAGGCGATGGCGCGGTTGGCCGGAATTGTCCAGGGCGTTGTCGTCCAGATTACGATGCTTGTGCCTTTCAATATTGGCGTACGCGACTTGATGACCGGAAAGCGCACCCACAGTGTGGTAGACTTATGGTCGTGATATTCAATCTCGGCGTCGGCCAGCGCGGTCTTCTCGACCACGGACCACATCACCGGCTTCACGCCCTTATAGAGTAGTCCGTTGAGCAGGAACTTGTGAATCTCGCGCACGATTTGGGATTCGGCGGCGGGCGTCATGGTGGTATAAGGGCGCGACCAGTCGCCATTGATGCCGAGGCGCTGGAACTCGCCAATCTGCACACCCATCCAATGCTCGGCGAAGTCGCGGCATTCGGCACGGAATTGCAGTGCCGGAACCTGGTCTTTATCCTTGCCGCCCTTGCGATACTGCTCCTCGATCTTCCATTCGATGGGCAGACCGTGGCAATCCCAACCGGGGATATAAGCGACATCATGCCCCAGCAACATATAAGTGCGGTTGATGATGTCCTTGAGAATCTTATTCAGCGCGTGGCCGATATGGATATTGCCATTGGCATAGGGCGGGCCATCATGCAACGTGAATTTCGGCTTGCCCTTGGCTTGGCCCCTCTGCAGCGCGTAGAGATCCATCAGCTTCCAGCGCGCCAGCAGCTCCGGCTCTTTTTGCGCCAACGCACCGCGCATCGGGAAATCCGTCTTCGGCAAGAAGACGCTGTCTTTATAATCCGTGGTCATGAGTCTCAAACCGTTACCAGAGCCGAAAGCGGCTCTTCCTTAAAGGATTTTTGGGAGAAGCAAAAGGCGTAATCCGGCTCTTTAGAAGAGAGCCGGGGTGCTAATTCGCGCACGCGCCACTGGATCTATGCCATTGTCTATGCTGTTAACCATTGTCGTAGTCTAACAAATTTCTTCATGGATGCCAAACTTATCGTGACAGCACATCACGCGCCCTAACGCAATCCGCCTGAATCGCGGCCTTGAGCGCATCAAACCCGTCAAAGCGCTGTTCCTGCCGAATGAGGTCAATCAGGCTGATATCCCAAGACTCGTCATAGATATCGGCGTTGAAGTCAAAAAAATGAGCTTCCAGCCATTCGCGCGCACCATCCACCGTCGGGCGCCGGCCAATATTGGCCACACCGGTTAGGCTAAGCCCATCATTGAGCCGCCGTCCTAGCACAGCATAGACTCCATAGAGCGGACGCAGATAATCACCGAGCGCTATATTGGCGGTTGGGAACCCCAGCTCTCGCCCGCGCTTGTCGCCATGCGCGATTACACCACGCAAAGTCCAAGGGCGCCCCAAAATATGCGCCGCCGCCTTGACCTGACCGGCCTGCAGCAGCGCCCGCGCCGTGCTGGCGGCATAACGCTGCCCCTGCCCGTCCCGCACCGGCGCGACCGCCTGCACCGGCACGCTGCCCGCCCAGGCCATCATCCGCGCCATGTCACCGCCGCGATGATGCCCGAAGCGGAAATCTTCACCCGCGACAATGCCGCGCGCTTTACACTGCTTGAGCAAAATGTCTTGCACAAAGTCTTGCGCTGGTAGCGCCGCCAGCGCGGCATCGAATGGCATGACCCGCACGTCATCTACCCCCGCCGCGCGCAGCAACTCTTCCTTCTGCACACTGTCGGACAGCAAAAAGGGTGGCAGGTTGGGCGCGAAAAACCGGCGCGGATGCGGCGCGAAAGTCAGCGCAACCACCGGCAACCCCTGGGGCGCGGCAATATCTTGCGCTGCAGCAATCAGCGCCTGATGCCCGCGATGCACCCCATCAAAATTTCCTAGCGCATAGACTGCGCCACCTAAATCCGCTTGCAGCATGGAGAACCAAAATTGACAGTCAATGCCCAGCATCTTAGCATCGCGTTAAGCACGGCGCATTATTCTTATGTGCCGCATTCCCCTCACCCTCCACAGACAGGTAACAACGATGGCCAAGATTAAAGTCAAAACGCCGCTGGTTGAGATGGATGGCGACGAGATGACCCGCATCATCTGGCAGATGATCAAGGACTGGCTGATTGTCCCCTATCTGGATGTCGAGCTGAAATATTACGACCTCGGCATCGAAAAGCGCGACGCAACCGCCGACCAGATCACCATCGACGCGGCAGAAGCCATCAAGCGCTACGGCGTCGGCGTCAAATGCGCGACGATTACGCCGGATGAGGCACGCGTCAAAGAATTCAACCTCAAAAAAATGTGGAAGTCACCGAACGGAACCATCCGCAATATTCTGAACGGCACCGTCTTCCGCGAACCCATTCTGATGAAGAATGTTCCGCACTATGTGCCCGGCTGGGTCAAACCCATCGTCCTCGCCCGCCACGCCTTCGGCGACCAATATAAGGCCACCGATTTCACCGTGCCCGGCAATGGCAAGTTGCAAATCACCTTCACGCCCGATGACGGTAGCACTCCGATGAGCTTCGAGGTGCACCATTACAAGCATGGTAGCGGCGTCGCCATGGCAATGTATAACGAAGATGAGTCCATCCGCGGTTTCGCCGAAGCCTGCTTTAATTATGCGCTGTTACGGCGTTATCCGGTCTATCTCTCGACCAAGAACACCATTCTCAAAGCCTATGATGGCCGTTTCAAGGATATCTTCGCGGAAATTTTCGCGGCGAAGTTCAAGGAACGCTTTGACAAGGCCGGGCTGACCTATGAGCACCGCCTCATTGACGACATGGTCGCGCAATCGATGCGCGGCGATGGCGGCTTTCTCTGGGCGTGCAAGAATTATGACGGCGACGTGCAGTCAGATTCCGTCGCCCAGGGCTTCGGCTCGCTGGGTCTCATGACGTCGGTTCTGCTCTCACCAGACGGCAGCTATGTTGAAACGGAAGCGGCACACGGTACCGTGACGCGGCATTACCGCGAACATCAGGCGGGCAAGGATACTTCAACCAACCCCATCGCCTCCATCTTCGCCTGGTCGCAAGGGCTGATTTATCGTGGCCAGATGGACGGCACACAGGATGTAGTGGATTTCGCCAAAACCTTGGAGCGCGTCTGCGTGGAAACAGTTGAAAGCGGCGCGATGACAAAAGACCTCGCGCTCCTGGTCGGCAAGAACCAGCCTTACCTCAACACCAAGGCCTTCCTGGAAACCATCAGCAAGAATCTGCAAAAGAAGCTGGGGTAATCATTTCCCACAAAAAAAGCCCTGCCATCATGGCAGGGCTTTTTTCTTTTGGTGTTTCTCAGATATTCCCAGTCACGACCTGTTGTGAGAGATAATTCGCCTGGTCTTCGTCGCGCTTGCGGCTTCGGCCGAAATTTTGATAAGCGACGCGGGCATGGTCGAGGCAATAGGGCAAGCCCTCCACCGCAGAGCAGCCGCAGAATTTGAAATCGTTGGAACGCGGATCGCCATGGGGCCAGCGGCACTGGCGCTCAGTGGTCTTCAGCGGCGGCACCGCTGATTTTCCGGGCTCCGTGCGCTTCACCACCGGCACGGCAGGCCGCGGCTGCAGGCTGGGCACCGGCATGGCGGGCACCGCGCGCAACATAACCTTTTTATTCGCGGGCTTGGCACGCACAACTGTCGCGGCCTTCGGGCTGCCCTCGCCCTCACCGGCAGCGCCAGCCGGACGGCAAGAAAGTTTCAACCGATGCGCCTTGCCGATCACAGCGTTACGAGTAAGTCCACCCAACTTCTTGGCGATCTCGCTGGCGCTGAAGCCGTGGCCCCACATGTCCCGAAGCATCTGAATTTTCTGATCATTCCAGCTCATCGGCGTTTTCTCCTCGGTGCGGCAAAGATTGGCGGGATGCGGGTTAGTTCAAGAGGCGGGCTGCACAGCACACAGGGATTGCGTTAACCTTAAATACGCATCATCATGTGGATAACTTTGCAGCCACCCCCTATATGTTGTGTTTTCGTGGGAATTTCTATAACCCAAATCTGGTAAAAGACGCTAGAGCGATTCTTAACTTATCCACCGAAATTATTCCGTCCACGGATTGGTCAACCAGAGCACCATTCTGGTCTGTTTTTTGTTTGCACTAATTTACTTTCATGGCATGTTCCGCGCGCAACAGAACATGATAGCGGGAAGTTGAAGCGGTCTTGGGCGAATTATTTAGTGCTTAAACTGGCATCACAAACCTGAACAGTGCCGACGGGAATGTCGCGGCATAAGGGAGCCTACGGGCAAGTATCCAATTGAATATGACGACACGCGATGAATTAGCCGCTCTAGCCAAGAGTGGGGCTGAGTTGGGTCAACGCACCGCTGGTGCGCTGGCGGTGGCGCGCTGGGGTGCTGGCGCTAGCGAAGACGCGCGCGCATCGCTCTACGCTGTGACAGCGCTGACGAGTTGGGTCTTTTTCGGGGCGAAACGTGACAACCGGCCGGAACCGATCTTCTGGCATAATTTCCGTGTCGGCGAGGATGTCAATCAGAGCAATGCCGGAAATCCGCTTCGCCACCTCAAGACCTTCATCGCCGTAGCACATGATGTTTGCGAAGACAGCCGCAAGCTTCGGCCAGACAATCCCGTCACGCCGGAAGGCGTAGCGCGGCTCTGGCGTGGCAGCGAAGCCGAGAAGCAGCTCATCATCGATGTCCTTTACCTCAAAACGGATGCCGTCGGGCTAGAAGGCGATGCTCGTCGCGCCCGGCAGCATGAGCGCGTAGTCGAAGTTGCTGCTGGCAAGCACAGCCAGGCTGGCAAGATTTATGCTGAGATCATGGCTGCCGACAAAACCGATAATATCCGTGCCGATTTGGAGGATATGCAGCAGAACCGCATCAGTTTCGCCAGCCGCGCCAAGGGACTGGAATATCTCTTTAAAAAAGCAGCGGATGCACAGATTGTCAGTGAGTTGCCAGTTACAGCTAGTGTGAAGGAAGAGTTCCAAAGCCTTTATGAAAGCGTCATCAGTCACGCCATCATTCATCGCCTAATACCGGCTAACGGAAAATTCGAAGAGTCGCGCGACAACCGGTTGGCAGAAAAACTCACGCGCGCGCAAGCGGCGAGCAAGAGGCAACCGCCATCGGAAAAAGATGCATACAATTTCAACAATTTTACAGGGCGTAAAACCCGGAAGTTAGCAAGCGAGTTGACGAGACTCAAAGGTCGCAAATTAAAATTCACGTCCCGGACCAAAGGTTTAGAATACGCGTTCATACGCACTGCCGAAGCCTTGACTGTTCACGCTTCACCGGTTGATCCAGTTGCTAAGAGCCGACACGCCAAAGCCTATAAAGACGTAATGCGCGAACTGCTCTATGCAGGCAGCATCACACCGACCATCATCGAGATCAGAACGTCACTATTCCCCCCCTTGCGCACACCGCACAATGGACGCATCCAAATTACCATCCCTCCCCCGCAGCAGCATAATAAAGGCTAGCCTTCCTTGTTATTCCTCGGTACAGCAACGCGCCGCATGATTTTTAGTGCGACGACCGCTTGTTGCAACTCCATGTGCGTGCTAAAGAACACCCAATTCCTGCGCAGGTCCCCTTCGTCTAGAGGCCCAGGACAACACCCTCTCACGGTGTGAACACGGGTTCGAATCCCGTAGGGGACGCCATTAATTGTCATTTATCTTTTTATTATCAATATGTTGCACTGTTTCGTCATTCAGCAACTCACATTACAACCCACAATCTCTCGCGAGACTGTAATGGATACCAAAAGTCACTGTGGCACTCTCGCCGTCCCAATTTCGATGGGTAAAATATTAGAGTCGTTTTCATAAAGGACAAAATTATTTTACCTTAATCATGCGGTCCGCGGTTCGCGCCTGTCAACGCTCACCACTTCTTCCCCCGACACCGCATTCACGGGGAAGACTACGGCGTCTCTTGCCAACCGCCCCCCAACGCCACAATCAACGCAATGCTGGCTTGGATTTGCTCCAGCCGCGCCTGCGTCGTACTATCTTCCGCATTCAGCTGCGCCCGCTGCGTATCCAGCATCGTCTGAAAATCAATACTCCCGCTGTCATACCGCTGCCGCGCCAGCTTATAAGCATTCCGCGCCTCATCCGCCGCCGTCTCAAGCAACGCAGCCCGGCTATCCGCCACCTTCCGCGCTGCCAGCGCATCGCTCGCCTCCAGCACTGCTACCAGCACCGTCTGCCGATACACGGCGACCAGCTCTTCTTTCCGCGCCTCGCTAATTTCCAAATCACTCT
>JAGOHT010000077.1 GCA_017996055.1 Alphaproteobacteria bacterium | reverse complement strand
ACTGGTATGTTGCCCTCGCGCCACGGAAGGTCAAATGGAGTTAGTGCGTTGTTTTTCCAGAGTTTTTGTTGATTTTCCATATGCGGCATTAGTCGCCCCGCCCTTGGGGTGCGATAGTTCGGCAATGAGAGGATTTTCCTAAGAGGCGACATACCTGCTTTGCCTGCGTTTTGTTCAGGCCGGACCATTGCGGCGCATAGGTCGGTTTTTGCCCCTTTTTTTCGAGCACGATGATTGTCTGCTGCGCGGGGCGTAGATTTTTCGGCAAGTTGCGGTCGGCCTTATTCATCGCAAGTGTTGCCGAACTCCGCAAGGTGTAACTGCCTAGTTGCACAGTCCATCCCGCAGGCCTTTTCGCTGCAGGCGCCTTCCTCTCCAGGAGCTTCGTGGTATTGGGTGCGATGGCGGGTGGTTTGACGCTCGGCAGCTTAATGCCGTCGGGTGCACCTGGCGCAACCGTGCTCGCACTAGCCAAAATAATCGGTGATGCCAGGTGGAGGGCGGGCATGGTGGTCGTATCATTTCTGTTCAGTGTATTCGCAGATGCTGGTGCGGCAATTTCGACAACACGTGTGGAGGCCGGCGTCTTGGGTAGCGATGTGGGCGCAGCAGCCGTGCTCTTCTCCGCTACTTTTTCCGAATCCTCGTTGTTATCGGTCTCCTCCTTGGCATCGCCCTGCGCCAGAGTCGTATCGCTTTTCGGCGTTTGCGCGACCTGTGGTAAGGCCGCGCTTTTCCCCTTTAGATTGTTGCGCGCGATTTTCGCGAAGGTGCCGTCGAGCAAGGCGGCCATGGCGCGGTCGCGTTCGCGGGCACTCTCGCCGCCGAAGATAACGGCAATCAGCCTGCTTTTGCCATGGGCGGCGCTGGCGACAAGGTTGAAACCAGAGGCGCGGATATAGCCGGTCTTGATACCGTCCATGCCATGATAGCGGTTCATCAACTTATTATGATTTTTGTAGGTATGACCACGATAGGAGAAACTCGGCGTACTAAAAAAACGGTAATAGTCAGGGAAATTGAAATAGAGCGCACGCCCCAGAATGGCCATGTCGCGCGCTGTCGTAATCTGGTCGTCATCGGGCAGTCCGGATGCGTTACGATATACCGTCTGCTGCATCCCCAACGCGCGCGCCTGTTCGGTCATTTTGCGGGCAAAAGCGCCTTCGCTTCCCCCCAGCGCTTCGGCTAGCACGACGGCGGCATCATTGGCTGATTGGGTCACGAGACCAAGGATGGCGTCGCGGACGCGGATCACGGATCCCGGCGTCAGCCCAAGCTTTGACGGCGCCTGCGCTGCAGCAAATTCTGAGACCGGCAGCGCTTGATTGATGCGGAGCTTGCCTTGCCGCAGCGCCTTAAAGGTCAAATAAAGTGTCATCATTTTGGTCAAAGAGGCGGGGTGACGGGTCGCTTGGGCATTGGTCGATTCCAAGACTTTGCCGGTCGCCGCATCGACGACAATGGAAGCATATTTTCCCTCGGCCAGCGCCGGGGTTGCTGACAGCAAAATAAGAAATAAGCATATGATTTTTATGACAATTCCCATTCTACCCATCATTCCTGCACGCAAGATTTCCATTAGCCAGGCACGCAGCAATTGTCCCTTTCCAACAGGTTGATAAAGCGTATCATAGCCAACACAAAGTTAACAAAAATGCAATCAAACGGTGCAGTACAAGCCTTGCGGCGATTTTGCCCTTGACCGCGTAAATGTTAATGCTTATTTTGTGCATTGCAACATAAACGAGTATGCGCCGTCCTGATCAGCTTCAGGGCTCCGATGTCGCCGCGCCGCGGCAACCACAGGGGCGGTGCCAGGGGAGAGCAGAATGAAAGCAACACAAGAATCGGCCGCCAAGCAGGTTGAATCAGGCATGAAGAATGCAACCGCGCAATTCGAAAAAGCGGCGTCCTTGAGTAAAGAAAATCTGGAAGCCGTCGTGCAGTCTTCGACCATCGTGGCGAAGGGTTGCGAAGAGATCAGTAAAAATCTTTGGGGCTGGATGCAAAACTCGGTCGAGCAGAGCATTGCGACCAGCAAGCAGGCGCTAGCGGTCAAGACGTTGCGCGAATTGGTTGATTTACAGACCGCTTATATGCGGAATTGGATGGACCAGTCGATGACGGAGACTACCAAGATTACCGAGATATCGACTCGCGTTGCCGGCCAGGCGATTGAGCCGATTAATCAGCGCGTCAATAACTGGGTTGAAACCATCGGCACGATGCGCGCGGCCTAAACCGCGGCATACTGTGAAGGCAAAGCCCCTCTCTCGCTTGTTGGCGGTGAGGGGCTTTTTGCTGCGCGATTGTTAGCTCAGTCGCTGGCCATGGTTGCCGTGGCCATAGCCTTGACCAATTCCAGAAATTTACGGCGTTGTTTGACATCGTTTATTTTGTAATAGGCACGCACTAGGTCAAGGGTCTCGCGGCGTTGTAGCAAATCGTTAGGAAGCCCTTCCTCGTCGTCAAGCTTCTGCTGCTTACTTTCAGCAAGACCTGTATTTCCGCGCGCGCCAAGGGCGCCCTCTTCAAAAAAATAGGCAACCGGAACTGAGAGAATCTCGGCAAAACGGAAAATCCGGCTGGCACCCATCCGGTTGGTACCGCGCTCATATTTTTGAATTTGCTGAAAGGTCAGGCCGACAGCCTCGCCCAGCCGCTCCTGACTCATGCCCACCAGCATCCGCCGCTGCCGCAGGCGTTTGCCGACATGAATATCAATCGGATCTGGACCATCCGTGGTGTCTTCTGGCGGCCTGGACTTTTTAAGACTTTGCTGAATACGCGTGCTCATTTTTTAATTCCGCTTACGTCTATGTCTTTCATACGCATGGACGGTTTGCGGCATACCATCTTATGCAGGGAAGAGACAAGCTTAAATTCGTTTACGGTTAATTTGTTCGCGTACGGCGCGTGCCGAGGCAAAGCGCCAAGGTGAGAAAAAAGGCTATCTCCAAGGCAAGACTATCGGCCACTTTTGCGTATAATGTGCGCGGGGCTGGGTGGGGTATCGGGGCATCGATAGTGCCCTCTGTGTCGAGGGGCAGGAACTGCAAGGTGCGGCCATAGGCATCAATACTGGCAGAGATGCCGGTATTTGCTGCGCGCAGCAAGGGTAGCCCTTCTTCAATCGCCCGCATCCGTGCGATGGCGAGATGCTGATAGGGGCCAGCCGTGCGGCCATACCAAGCATCATTGGTGATATTGATGAGAAGCTGCGCCGTACCGGATTTGTCGGTAACGGTGCCGGGGAAGAGCACCTCGTAACAAATCAGCGGACTAAACGGTGGCAGGTCACGCACACGTAAAGTCTGCGGCGCGGCACCGGCAGCAAACGACCCCATACCTGCAGTAGCGGTTGCGACCGGCCCAAAGCTTTGTAAGGGGACGTATTCGCCAAAGGGCACGAGATGAACCTTGTCATAGATGGCCGTGACAATGTTCCCATCCATCACCAACAAGCTGTTGAAATAATCCCAACGACCCTTTGCATAATTGGGTTGCCGCCGGTCACCACCCGTTACGAGCACGGCACCTTTCGGCAAAGCGGCGACGATTTGGTCGCGACGACTCATATCATCGGTCAAAAAGAATGGGACGGCGCTTTCCGGCCAAATCATATAGGTCGGGGCAGCAATCGGCGGCGCGGAAAGGCGGAGCAGGGTTTGCAGATTCGCCTCCCTTTGTGCCGGATCCCACTTCATGGCTTGTGCAATATTGGGTTGAACAAGACGATACCGTGCCGCCGCCATCGTCGTGGTCGGCTCCTGTAGCCGCACAGCACCCCAGCCGGCGAGCAGCATCAGGATGCTTGTTGCCAGCAGATTGGCGCGGCGTGCAGCCTTCGTGCGCGTGAACAAGGCAGCGGGTAGACAAGCAGCGAAGAGTGTAAGCAGTGTTAAACCATAAATGCCAAATAGGCTGACGCTCTGCGCCATGGGCAAAATGTCCGCCCAGACATAGCCGAAAAGATTCCAGGGAAAGCCGGAGAGCAAGTGGCCGCGCGCATATTCGGCAATAAATAGAAGCAGGGCCAATAAGGCCGCACCTGGCGCATCAAGCCCTCGCCAGCGATACCAGAAGAGCGCAGCGAGGCCATAATATACGCCGAGCAAAGCGGGCAGCCCAGCGACACAAAATGGCACCAGCCACCAGAAGCGCGTCAGATCAACAAATAATGCCGCAGCAATCCAATAGAGGCTCAGGGTGAAATAGCCAAAAGCAAAGCCCCAGCCGGTCAGGAAGGCCTGCCATCGGTTAGGTGCGCCATGCACCAGGAGGAACAGGAGCGGAAACCCTAGCCAGAGCAGCGGGAACAGGCTGAGCGGTGGCAGGGCGAGGCTGCAGAGCCCACCCGCGGCAAGCGCGGCGGTAAAGCGCCCGCGGCGTGACAAGCGCGAACAAACGTCGGGAAGAGCAGACAACTTGAGCATCGACCGTCTTTACCAAGAGTGGCGGGAATTGTCTTGCAGCAAAAAACCGACTAGATTGTGTTCATTCAAGCTTTTTAATGTCAGGCTTGGCCGACGACCAGCTCAGAACGCGTGATAGAGGGTTCACGAGCGGTTGAGCCAAGACAGTTGTTCGTCGAACAGAATTTGCCACGAGAGTGTTCAATGAAGTTCGGCCAACAACAGGCGCAGGCACAGAGCGAGTGATACAGAAACTAGATTAGGCCTTTAGGCTCAGGACGAATAATGCGGTCACAAAGACAATATAAAGTAGGCGAGGAACTGCGCCACACCCTCGCGCAGGTCTTTCAGCGCGGCGATTTTCATTGGCCGGAGGGCCTGTCACCAGGGGTAATCACTGTCACCGAAGTGCGGGTCAGCCCCGACCTGAAGAACGCCACAGCCTATGTCATGCCTTTGGGCGGACAACACATGGCAGAGATCGTCGCAGCACTGAATGCAGGCGTTGGCTTCTTCCGCCATGTTATCGCGCAGTCAGTGGCTTTACGGGTAGTGCCGCGGCTAGTTTTTGCTCCGGATACCAGTTTTGAATATGCCCATAAAATCGAAAATCTGCTGACCGATCCCGACGTCGTCAAAGACCTGACCTGATGGCGCGCGGTCGCAAGGGTGAGAAGCACAGCGGTTGGGTCGTGCTGGATAAGCCGCTTGGCATTAGCTCAACCCAGGCGCTCGGCAAGGTGCGGGCGCTGTTGCAGGCGCAGAAGGCTGGGCATGGCGGCACGCTCGACCCGCTGGCGAGCGGGATTCTGCCTCTGGCCTTCGGTGAGGCGACCAAACTTATCCCCTATGTCATGGACGGCGCTAAGGAATACCATTTCACCGTGCACTGGGGCGTCGCCACCGCGACCGAGGATGCCGAAGGAGCCGTAACGGCAACCAGCGCTACCCGACCGACCGAAGCGGCTATACGGGCAGAGCTGCCCGCCTTTATCGGCACCATCAGCCAACTGCCACCAGCCTATTCTGCCCTAAAGATTGACGGCGAACGCGCCTATGACCTGGCGCGAGCGGGCGAACCCGTCGTGTTAGCCCCCCGACAGGTGCAAATCACTGATTTGCAATATGTTTCGTCGCCAGATGCCGACCACGCTGCCTTTGTCGTGGCTTGTGGCAAAGGGACTTATGTAAGGGCTCTGGCGCGAGATTTGGCTCTGGCCTTGGGCACGGTTGGGCATGTCAGCGCCCTGCGCCGCAGCCGCGTCGGGCCCTTTAACCTTTCGAAAGCGATTTCGCTGGAAAAGCTCACAGAACTGGCGCATAAGGGCGAGGCCTTAACGGCTCTGCAACCGCTGACACTGGCGCTGGACGACATCCCGGCTCGTGTTGTGGATCAGCAGGAAGCGCAACGTTTGCGCCACGGCCAAACAATTTTGGCCACCCCCTCCGAAGCTTCGCTCCACACCATGTTGGCGATTGAAGCGGGACAACCGGTCGCGATGATCGCGTATCAGGATGGGGTTTGGCGGCCGGTGCGCGGCTTTAACCTCTAACGAATGGAGTTGATGATGTCGATTACCGCCGAGCGCAAGCAGACGCTCATCAAGGAACATGCCCGCGCCGCCAACGATACCGGTTCTGCCGAAGTGCAAATCGCTATCCTGACTGAGCGCATCACCAATCTGACGGGTCATTTCAAGACCCACGCCAAGGATCACCACTCGCGCCGTGGCCTGCTGGTACTGGTCGGCAAGCGCCGCCGCCTGCTGGACTATTTGAAGCGCGAAAACGTCAAGAGCTATGAAGCTATCATTGCCAAGCTCGGCATTCGCAAGTAAGCGCACCCCCCGTATGGGTGGCGTGCACACGATTTTGATCGGTTCGCTGAATGCGGCGGTGACTTTTGTCGTCGTCGGTTTATCAAGGCGCGCGGGCGCAAGCCCCGCGCCTTTTTTAATGCGCGCCGGTCTGCAAGATTTCTCCGCGAGCAAGTGAGAGAAAGGCCGTTCGGCAATGGGGCCGGGCGGGATGTCGTAAAGACAGAAAGCAAAGGAAAGAACAATGTTTCAAGTTTATCGTAAGGAAATGATGTGGGGCGGGCAGAAGCTCGTTCTAGAAACCGGCCGCATGGCGCGTCAGGCTGACGCTGCCGTTGTCGCCACCATCGGGGGCACGACCGTACTCTGCACCGTGGTCGCCGCGAAGAAGGCCAAGCCCGGGCAGGATTTCTTCCCGCTCACCGTCAATTATCAGGAAAAGGCCTTTGCTGCTGGTAAGATTCCAGGTGGCTTCTTCAAGCGCGAAGGCAAGCCGCCTGAGTCGGAAGTTCTGACCAGCCGTCTGATTGACCGGCCGATCCGTCCGCTCTTCCCTGAAGGCTTCCTCTGCGAAACGCAGGTGATTGCGACGTTGCTGTCGCACGATTTGGAAAACAGCCCAGACATCGTCGCGATGATTGGCTGCTCGGCAGCGCTGACGCTGTCTGGCATTCCTTTCTTAGGCCCGGTCGGCGCGGCGCGCGTCGGTTATGTCGATGGCGCTTATGTGCTGAATCCGGCATTGAACAGCGAAGCGGAATCCCAGCTTGAACTCATCGTCGCCGGCACCAAGGAAGGCGTGCTGATGGTTGAGTCCGAAGCGAAGGAGCTGCCGGAAGATGTGATGCTGGCGGCGGTGACCTTCGGTCATCAGCAGTTCCAGCCGGTCATCGACCTCATCATCGCGCTCGCCGAAATGGCGGCGAAGGAACCGCGCGATCTGCCCCCGCCCGCCTTTGACAAGAAGGGTCTGCTGGCGACGCTCAAGGGTCTCGTCGGTGCGGAAGTGGACGCAGCTTATCGCGAAACCGCGAAAGCCAAGCGTTACGACCAGCTGGATGCCGCGCATGAAAAGGCGCTGGCCGCCATTCCTGCGGAACAGTTCAGCCCAGAAGCCGTCAATGAAGCGTTCGAGCAGCTGAAATATGATCATGTACGGCAGATGATTCTGAGCACCGGCCGCCGTATCGACGGGCGCGACACCAAGACGGTGCGCCCCATCGTTTGCGAAGTTGGCGTTCTGCCGCGCACGCATGGTTCCGCACTCTTCACCCGTGGCGAAACCCAGGCGCTGGTGGTCACCACGCTCGGCACCAGCCAGGATGAGCAGATCATCGACGCGCTGGAAGGCGAATATCGTCAGAATTTCATGCTGCATTACAACTTCCCGCCTTATTCGGTCGGGGAAACGGGTCGCCTGGGCAGCCCGGGGCGGCGCGAAATTGGCCATGGCAAACTCGCCTGGCGCGCCATCCATCCCTTGCTGCCGAGCAAGGAGCAGTTCCCTTATACCATGCGTGTCGTTTCAGAAATTACCGAGTCGAACGGTTCGTCGTCGATGGCCACTGTCTGCGGCAGCTCGCTGTCGTTGATGGATGCTGGCGTGCCGTTGGTGCGGCCGGTGGCGGGCATCGCCATGGGGCTCATCAAGGAACAGAGCGGCTTTGCCGTGCTCTCCGATATTCTTGGCGACGAGGATCACCTCGGCGACATGGATTTCAAGGTGGCGGGCACCGAACGCGGCGTAACCTCGCTGCAGATGGATATCAAGATCACCTCCATCACGGCGGAAATCATGAAGATCGCCTTGGCGCAAGCCAAGGATGGGCGTATGCACATCCTGGGCGAAATGGCCAAGGCACTCACGGCAGGACGCGATGGCGTCAACCAGAATGCGCCGCGCATCACCACCTTGTCGATTCCGAAGGATAAAATCCGTGAGGTTATCGGCACCGGCGGTAAGGTCATTCGCGAAATTTGCGAAGTAACCGGCGCGAAGGTCGATATCGAAGATGACGGCACAGTGCGCGTCGCGGCGGTGGATGCCAAGGCAGGCGAAGCAGCGGTCAACTGGATTAAGGGCATCGTCGCCGAGCCGGAGATTGGCCAGATTTACACTGGCAAGGTGGTGAAGACGGTCGATTTCGGCGCCTTCGTTAACTTCCTCGGCTCGAAGGATGGCCTCGTCCATATCTCCGAGGTCGCTCCACAGCGCATCGCCAAGGTGTCGGATGTCGTCAATGTCGGAGACGAAGTCCGCGTCAAGGTGCTGGGCGTCGATGACCGCGGTAAAGTCAAGCTGTCGATGAAGTCCGTTGACCAGAAGACGGGCGAAGACCTCAGCCAGAAGCAGCAAGCGTCGTAAGACGTCTGCCTAATGGTAAAAGAACGGCGCTGTCAGTGATGACAGCGCCGTTTTTCTTTGTGCAGTGTGTGATACAGGGTGCATAGACACTGTGAATACAAGCAACTACGATTTGGTGTGAGTCATTGATTGCTACCGGGCTGCTCCATGCGTAAATCGCAGGCCTTCTTCAAATTCGTGGTCCGGTCTTTGCTGGTCGCTGGACTCTTCGGTGCAGTGCATGACCAGATCAGCTATACGGTTTCCAGCGAATATTTCACCAGGCTTAAGTTCATTCAGTTCACTTTGACCGACCCGTTTATTCCTGAACGCATCCGCGCCTCGCTGGTAGGCATTCTTGCCTCGTGGTGGATGGGGATTCCGCTCGGAATTCTCACGGGTCTTGCCGGTTATATCCATCCGACACCCGCGCAAATGCACCGCGCTTTGACGCTATCGATATGGGTTATCGTTATATTCACAACGGGCTTCGCGCTGGCCGGGCTGGCCTACGGCTTTGTCGTGACCTCCACCATCCTGAATCCGACTGATTACGCAAGCTGGTATATCCCGCGCGGTCTGCAAGAACCGCGTAATTATCTTTGTGTGGGTCACATGCACAACGCGGCTTACGTTGGCGGCGCTCTCTCAATCCTTGCCGCCTGGGTCTTTCACATTCTCTATAAGTGGCGGATGAACAAGCGAGCAGGCGCGCCAGGCAATAGCAGCGTCACCGATGACAAGTAACGCTATCGCCGCCGTGCAAAAGTGCCTTCCTGCTCATAAAGGGTGCCGAAAAAAGGGTGGGTGA
>JAGOHT010000076.1 GCA_017996055.1 Alphaproteobacteria bacterium | reverse complement strand
CATTATAACTCTCTGCGCCTTGGCTGAGCGCGACCAGCCACCAGACTAGCACGGGCAAGGCTGCGGTTAGGCCGATGCCGGTGATGCGATGCAGGATAGACAGCACGCTGGTGATTTGCGGGCGATAAACTTGCAAATGTGGCGAGAGGGGACGGACGGTTTTGGGCGCGGGCTCGGTCATGCGCGGCAACTCATGCTGAAAATCCAGGAACTTGTGCGTGATTCAGGTTGCGAGCACCATACCGCCTTGGTGCAGAGGCGGCAATAACCTTCGCAGAGCCATTGCATTACATTTCGGTAAGCATCGGTCAGGAAACGATGCTTTTCCGACCTTGGCCAAGCTTTGGCACCTGTGTTAGCCTGTTCAACGCTGTTCATTGTGGAGAGTTTTATGGCGAAGAAATTGACATTTGGTGGTTCGGTTACGGCCCTCATTACCCCTTTCAAGAACGGTAAGGTCGACAGCAAGAAGTTTCAGGAATTTGTGGCCTGGCAGATTGCCCAGGGCACCCAGGGCGTCGTGCCCTGCGGCACCACCGGCGAATCGCCTACTTTGAGCCATGAAGAGCACCGGGTGGTCAATGAGCTATGCATCGAAGTCGCCAAGGGCAAGGTGCCAGTCATCGCCGGGGCGGGGTCGAACGCCACTGCTGAGGCCATCGCACTGACGCAGCACGCCGAGAAGAGCGGCGCGGATGCCGTTTTGCATGTCACGCCTTATTACAACAAGCCCACGCAAGCCGGGCTCTACGCCCATTTCAAGGCCATTCATGATAATTCGAGCCTGCCGATTTTCATCTATAACATCCCGCCGCGCAGCGTCATCAGCATGACTGTCGAGACGATGGCGAAACTCGCCGAGCTGCCGCGCATAGTCGGCGTGAAGGATGCGACGAATGATTTGACACGGCCGGTTAAAACTCGCCTGACCTGCGGGCCAGATTTCATCCAGTTCTCTGGCGAGGATGGCACGGCGCTGGCGTTTTTGGCGCAGGGCGGTCATGGCTGCATCTCCGTCACCTCCAACGTCGCCCCCGCCTTGTGCGCGCAAATGCACGCCGCCTGGCAAAAGGGCGATGTGAAGTTGGCGCAAGCGATTCAGGACAAGCTGATGCCGCTGCATGATGCGTTGTTTACGGAAACCTCGCCCGGACCCGTGAAATTTGCGGCCTCGCTGATGGGCTGGGGTGAAAACAGCCTGCGCCTCCCTCTGGTGCCAGTCAGCAAAGCCACCGAACAAAATGTCGAGATGGCGCTGCAAGCCGCAGGTCTGCTGGAACTACGCAAATCGACCGGCAAGAAGAACGCTGCATAGAAATGTGCTGCAGCAGTGTGAGGTTGTTGTTCTGAAAGTGACCTTGATGCTCGCTATGACTTTGCAAGCAGTTCCTGCATAGGCTGAACGTCTGCTCATCTGTACAGTATCGTGCTGTTGCAGGCAGAAAATTTGGTCGGAGAGAGGGGGGGCCGTAAAGCCACTGGCTGATTACATAAACGCGATTGAAGCTCAAGTCGATCAAACAGCCCAGACCAAGTAGCACAACGCCATTACTGGCTTTATCTTGGTTGCTGAAAAGCCTGGCAAAAAATCCAAAGCGTGGCTTGATGTGACACCCGAGCTGGACAAGGCAACAAAACTATCACTAATACATGCGTCACAAAAGGTGCCAGTGATCGATGTAAGTGATGCGGTTGTTTTTGCTTTAGCGACACAGGGCTGTGGGGAGGTCCTCAACCAAAAGCTATTTCTCTAAGCCCAGCAGAATGGGGAGAAGCAGCACATAAAGCTGGGAGACCAATGGAGGTCACTGAGCTTATCAAATCGATCTGGCCAAACTAAATAATCGAAACTTCGTAAGAGTGCTTTTTATCAAGCAGTCTTTGCTACGCCCTTGTCGCCTTCAGCGGAGGCGGGGTCACGCAGCACATAGCCGCGACCCCAGACGGTTTCGATGTAATTATCACCGCTCGTTGCTTGCGCCAGCTTCTTGCGCAGTTTGCAGACGAAAACGTCGATAATCTTCAGTTCCGGCTCGTCCATCCCGCCATAGAGATGGTTGAGGAACATTTCTTTGGTCAGCGTCGTGCCCTTGCGCAGCGACAACAGTTCCAGAATGCCATATTCCTTGCCCGTGAGATGCAACGGCGCATTGTCCACTTCCACCGTGCGGGTATCGAGGTTCACGGTCAGCTTGCCGGTGCGGATGACGCTGTCCGAATGGCCTTTGCTGCGACGGATAATGGCGTGAATGCGCGCCACCAGCTCACGGCGATCGAAAGGCTTGGTGAGATAATCATCCGCGCCGAAGCCTAGCCCCTTGATCTTGTTGTCGAGCTCGCTGAGGCCGGAGAGAATGAGAATAGGCGTCGAGACGCGCGCAGAACGCAGACGGCGCAACACTTCATAACCGTCAATGTCCGGCAGCATCAAATCAAGGATGATGATGTCATAGTCGTAGATTTTGCCGATTTCGAGACCGTCCTCACCGAGGTCGGTAATATCGACGATGAAGCCTTCTGCCTGCAGCATCAACTCGATACTCTTGGCAACGGAGGTATCGTCCTCAACCAGCAATACACGCATGACAGCCTCGTATCTCGGAGAATTGAACTTTAACCGCTGCGCGCCATCCCGTGCGGACGCCGCCGGTGCAGAAGTTAAATCTACAATGAATTCATTCTAAAATTAACGAAAAAGATTAACAAAGCGTGAAAAGGTTAATCATTGCGGCGGAGATAAGGCGGTTCTCCGTATTTGGTAATCATTTTACCTCCTGAATCCAATATGTTAGCCTGAGTCAAATTTTAGTGCCGTCACCCGCTCAAACAGGTTGTTTGCAATGGAACTTCAGCAAAAAACACAGTTAATCGCGGCACTGGCGTCGATTCCCGCCACCCAGGTCTATGGCCGCGTGGCTGGCGTACAGGGGTTGCTCATCGAGATCGCGGGGCTAGAGCGCCATGTGGCGGTCGGTAGCCGCTGCATCATCACCGCGCGTGGTGACCGCAAAGTGCTGAGTGAGGTGGTCGGCTTTCGCGATGACCGTGTCTTGTTATTGCCCTACGGCACGATTGACGGTATCGGCGTCGGTTGCCGCGCGGATGCGGCGGCAGGACAGCCGGTGATTATGCCGACCCACGCTTGGCTTGGGCGTGTCATCAACGCACTTGGTGAACCGATTGACGGCAAGGGGCCTCTGCCGCAAGGCCCTCGCATTATGCCCATTCGCAACACGCCGCCTCCCGCCAATGAACGGCAGCGCGTGGCGGGCAAGCTCGATTTGGGCGTGCGCGCGCTGAATACCTTCTTAACCTGCTGCAACGGCCAGCGCATGGGCATCTTTGCCGGATCGGGTGTTGGCAAATCGAGCATGCTCTCGATGATCGCGCGCTACACCACGGCGGACATCTCGGTCATCGGCCTGATTGGTGAGCGTGGCCGCGAGGTGCAGGAATTTATTCACGATGATTTGGGCGTGGAAGGTTTGAGCCGCAGCGTCGTCGTCGTCGCGACCTCGGACGAAGCGGCGCTGCTGCGGCGGCAGGCGGCTTATATGACGCTGGCGGTCGCCGAATACTTCCGCGACGAGGGCAAGTCCGTGCTCTGCCTGATGGATAGTGTGACGCGCTTTGCCATGGCGCAGCGCGAGATTGGCCTTTCTGCGGGTGAGCCACCGACGACGAAGGGCTACCCGCCCACGGTTTTCGCCGAATTGCCCAAGTTGCTGGAGCGTGCCGGACCCGGGCGCATCGGGCAGGGGCATATCACCGGCTTGTTCACCGTGCTGGTCGATGGCGATGATCATAATGAGCCAATTGCCGATGCCGTGCGCGGCATTCTCGACGGCCATGTGGTGCTTGACCGTGCCATTGCCGAGCGAGGGCGCTATCCGGCCATCAATGTGCTGCGCAGCGTCTCGCGCACCATGCCCGGCTGCAACAGCTCGCCCGAGAATGAGATTGTCAGCCGTGCGCGGCGGATGCTGGCAAGCTATGAGAATATGGCGGAACTTATCCGCCTCGGTGCCTATCGCCGCGGGTCGGATGCCGACACCGATGCGGCAATGGAGCTTTACCCTCAGCTGGAGGCCTTCTTGCATCAAGGGCTGCAGGAGAAGAGTAGCCTCGCTGAGGGCTATGCCGCGCTCGCCCGCGCGCTTAATGTCAACTGGCCATGAAGAGCCTCGAGACGCTCATCAAGCTGGAAAAAGCGCGAGTGGACGATCATCGCCGAATGTTGGTGCAGTTGCAGGATGTACTGGAACGTATTGAGCAGGAAATCGCCGAGCTCATCGCTTCGCGGCTGCATGAGGAAAAGGTGGCGCGCACTGCCCCGCCCGCCGAGCGGCTGACGCTGGAGCCGTTTCTGGCGCAGTTACGGCTGCGGTTGGAGCAGCTTACTCAGGCAAAGGCCGATGCCAATGCGGCGATTGAAACCGCGCGTGAGCGTCTGGCCGAAGTCTTTGAAACCCAGAAGCGCTACGAGATTATCCGTGATCAGCGCGCCGCCTTCGCAGTCGCGGAGGAGAAGCGGCAGGAGCAGTTGACACTCGATGAAACCGCCGCCGTCACGCATCAGCGGAAAGAGGATTAGACGATGCGTCTATGTCCCGCCCAATCGAAACTTTATGGAACGCTGGCGTGGGTGGGTTTCATAAGCATGTTTCTTATCTCGCCAGCGTGGGCAAAACAGAAAGTCATTCTTTTTAATGAGAATGGTACGGCGGAAATCGAAGTAGGCATGCAATATAGCCAAGTAAAAGCGCTTGTCCGGAATTTTCCCTGCCCAAGACATGAAGGCGATGGTTGTCGCCAAATCAATCTGGCTGACAGAGAGCTCATGCTGCTTTTTATCGATGGTGTTCTTGCCCGCATTGATTTCTATGGCACGCACTATGTAACCGACAAAAACGTTCGGGTAGGAAGTTCGCAGCAAGACGTTGCAGCTGTCTATAACGCGGAGGCAATCTTGGAGACGGACAAGTACGATCCGAGTGGGTTAGATGTGACTGTAAAAACAACCGAGAAGCTAGGGCTAAAATTTTACATCACAGATCGCGGCATAACCGAAATAAGTGCCGGAACTATATCTGCTCTAGCGCTCGTTGAGGGATGTCTGTGACATGAAGCAGAGGATACGCCGCAATGCCACCACTTTTGCCTGACCTGCTGCTCTCCGGTTTTTGCTTCTGGTTATTGCTGATTACGTCTCTGGTGTTTGTGTTGGCCGGCTTCTGGTCGCCGCGCCATTGGTGGCTCGTTATGCGTAAGCCGCCGCAGATTACCAATCTCTTCGCACTCATCACCCTGTCGGCGGTGCTCTATTTCATGGCGCGCGAACTCTGGGATGGCGAAGCCTGTAGCGCGGGTAGTTGTGTCGATAAATTTCAGCGCGATAAACCCGATCAGTCGCTGATTTACTGGCATTTGGTGGGTATTAATTTTTTCATCGCGCTCTTCGCCCTGTGGGGTGCGCTGGTCAATCATGCACGTGGCCGTGATGAAGTGGCTGAACGCGCGGCACTGGACGCCCAATTTGCCAAAGCCACGCAACATGTCGAAGCTATTCGCGCAGCCTGGGAAGCGAGCAAGGGTGATGCTAGCTTCGTCACGCTGCTGGCTGCGCAGAGCTTGCATTGTGCGCGCGATGAAGCCGGAATGTATGTGGTCATCAATAGCGCGGGCGAATTAACGCCACTCGATTTTGGGCTGCTTAACGAAACCAAAACCGCTATCCATGACACGCTAACGGGGCATTTGCAGAATAGCGGCGTGGTGGTGTTGACAGTCGCCGAGGTACGAACTCAGCTTGCCAGGCTCACTTCGGAAAAAGCCGTGGCAGAAGATATTAAGGTGGCGCCCAACCCGCCGCCGCCCCGATGATTTTGGAGCGCGCCGACACACCGCTGTGGTGCGAGCAGTATTTTTCCAGGCAGGCCATCACCTTCTGCTTGTTGAACGGCTTGACAATATAGCCGCCGACGCCGTTGGCCATCGCTGCCTCAACATCATCGCTGCTGTTATTGCCGGTCACCATGACGATAAAGGCTTCCGGGTCAAGCTGGCGCAGCAGCGCTGCCATCGCATGGCCGCTGCCATCGGGCAAACCGATATCGAGAAACGCGATATGCGGCGGATATTTAAGATAGGCTTTGACGCCTTCGTGCGCGTCCTTCGCCGGGTCCACCGTACAGAAATCGCGCAGCGCATCATGCAACATTTTACGGGAAAAGGGCTGGTCTTCCACCACCAGCGCATGCAGCGACCGTTTGTTGAAGCGCTGCGGCGCGAGCAGGCGGAACTGCGCGAGCATCGCTGCCGGATTTTCCTGGCTGGTGATAAGCGGATGCTGCTCCGGCGGCAGATTTTCGGCGGCGGTCATCACAATCTACCTTTCTGGGGAGAGGGGGGGACGCATTCAGCCTAGATTGCACTGGTTAACAAAATGCAACCAAGAGCTGTTTTTATCGCCAAAATGCCCATGTAATGCATACATTTGTATGATGTCATGCAGCATTGACTGGCCGCTGCATTCTTGTGAGCCTGCGCTGCGCCTGGTTTCATGCGGTGCATGGCTGCCGCATAGGCTCTATGCTATTACCAACATATGACAAAACCTTTGTCCGACGCCGCCTTGCGTGCCGGAATGCTTGCCGCCTGTCGCACAGCGCGGTGCTGGCTGGGCGCGACAGCACCGAACCCGCCCGTTGGCGCTGCGGCGCTCGATGCGCATGGCAATATCATCGGCGTCGCGGCGCATCAGCGGGCAGGCGAGGGACATGCCGAAGCCTTGTTGCTGGAACAGTTGCGCGCGCGGAATTTGCTGGCCGCCGTGCACACGCTCTGCGTGACGCTGGAGCCCTGCAATCATCACGGTCGCACCCCGCCCTGCGCTGAAACGATATTGACGGTGGGCATCCGGAACGTCGCGATAGGCGTGCGTGACCCTAACCCGAAAGTGGTGGGGGGTGGCGCGGAGCGTTTGCAGGCCGCCGGTGTGGCTGTGACACTGGGGGTTGAAGCGGAACGATGCACCCAGCTGATCTATGCCTTTGCTCATAGTGTTACGGCTGGCAGACCGTGGCTGACCGTGAAGCGCGCATTTGACGCGCAAGGCAGTATGATTCCGCAGCCGGGGCAAAAGACCTTTACATCACCCGCCGGGCTGAAACTGGCGCACCGGCTGCGCAAGCGTGCCGATGCTATCCTGACCGGCAGCGGCACGATTTTGGCCGATAACCCGTGTTTTACCGTGCGCCATGTGTCTGAATTTCCGCGCAAACAGCGGTTGCTGGCCATTCTCGACCGCCGCCGGCGCGTGCCAGAGGCCTATCTGGTGGATGCGCAGGCGCGCGGGTTTGCGCCCGTTATTTATGATGCAATTGAGGAAGCTTTGGCTGATCTCGCGGCGCGCGGAGTGCTTGATATCTTGGCCGAAGCTGGGCCACAGCTTGCCGCCAGCCTGTTGGCCAGCCCCTTTTGGACGCAGGATATTGTGATCCAGACAGGGGGCGACGAACGTATCACTCTGCAGTATCATCCGGACTTGACCGGAACGATAGGTTGGCAGCTCGAAAACATGCTGCCTGAGGAAAATGATGACGCAGAACGATAATATTGTCACCCATGCGGCGCAGGCTAATTTGCCGACGCGCTATGGCGATTTCACACTGCATATTTTTCGTGACGGGCAGGGGGCGGAGCATATGGCGGTAGTTGCGGGGGCGCCCCAGGAAGGCGCGCTGGTGCGCCTGCATTCCGAGTGCGCCACAGGTGATATATTGGGTTCCTTGCGCTGCGATTGCCGCGACCAGCTGGAGAGCGCTTTGCGCGCCATCACGGCGGCTGGCGGCGGTATTGTGCTTTATCTTCGCGGTCATGAAGGACGTGGCATGGGGCTCGCCAATAAAATCCGCGCTTATGCACTGCAGGAGCAGGGGATGGATACTGTAAGCGCCAATCAGCATCTCGGCTTTGTGGCTGACGGGCGCGACTATGCCATGGCGGTGGCGATACTGCGCCATTTCGGGCTGAGCAAAGTGCGGCTGATGACGAACAATCAGCAAAAGCTGGCGGCGCTAGCAGATGCGGGCATTACGGTGACAGAGCGTGTGCCGCTCTGGACGGCTGAAAACCCGCATAACGAGGTTTATCTTGCCACCAAGCGCGCCAAGCTGGGGCATTTGCGCTAACGCTGAATTGCCATGTAAACATCCTCCAATTCTATTTCTACATGAGGGGATTTCTCAGTTTGGGTGGTGGCTTCTGGCTCCTGTTGCGCCGCTGGCGACTCTTTTGCAGCGGGAACCTGGCAACAAGTGGCATTATTGATTATTCCGAAAGCCGCGATCTGGAGACGGGCGAACCAGTTTTTTGATAAGATTATTGCGTACACGACCACTGACGGTCGCGACATTCGCTTCTCGAACAGCCTCAGTTTGGTCGGGCGCAGCCGCAAATGGGGCGCTCCTTGCTGGTGATTTACCCCCTAGAAAAACCTGAAGCCGCCTTTGGCCTGAGTTTTGTAAGTTCCTGAGCCGCCGCATTTGCATTACTCGTGCTTGGAGTTGGTGGTTTGCTGGTAGGGTTGGGCATCCATTTTGGGGATTAATGGCTGTTAAGGCGGTTTAAGCCAGCTTAATGAAGTCCTGAACTTGTGGTTAAGGGGCCAAAAAGCGCACTGAGCTACCAACTGCGACGAAATAGTCTGTGGATAAGGGAGTGGAAAACCACATAATTCAGTTAAGTCATTGAATTATAACGAAAACAAAAAGTGAATTTTTGTTCATTTTTTGCTGGACACACCCGGGGTGTCTGGGTATGTTCGCGACCTCGACGCACGGTACCCCGGACGTCGAGCAGCAGACAGGATGAAGACCAGAGCGATGCGCGGTTAAGCGCGCAAGCAGAGGAATTTTTGCCGTTGTTTGTTGGGCGCAAGCCAGGTTTCTTTGACATTGTGAATTTTTTCGAGAGATAAGGATGCGCAGACGGCGGCTGCCGCGCGTGACTTCGGTCATGTGCGGTTGACATTATGTCAAGCCTTACTGTGGGCCTCAAGCCCACATAAAATGCGTCAGCTGCCTCTGGGCATCCTGCCGAATATCCGATCGCAAGATCGGTAATTAAGTTCGATACGCCTTACCAGCTTTATTTCGGTAAGGATGGTAAGGGACTAGTATCAACCCTCGGCAGATAGCTTTTGTGTACAGAAGCTGACTGCAATGGAAATTGGGCTTCCCAAAGCCCTATAATTTCCAAATTCAACTTGAGAGTTTGATCCTGGCTCAGAACGAACGCTGGCGGCAGGCCTAACACATGCAAGTCGAACGCTCCGCAAGGGGAGTGGTGCACGGGAGAGTAACGCGTGGGAACCTACCTATTGGTTCGGGACAACACCGGGAAACTGGTGCTAATACCGGAA
>JAGOHT010000075.1 GCA_017996055.1 Alphaproteobacteria bacterium | reverse complement strand
AACATTGGCGACGAATTCCGACTTCAGTCGGTCTGCCGTTGCCAAAGCCGCATTGCTCTCACGCAGCGCCTGCTCGACCTTCAGCGTATCGGTGATATCCACATAGCTGTTCAGCATCGCGCCATCCGGCAACGGAACGGTATTATAGCTGATGATGGTGCCGTCGGCACGAGTGATGCGCCCATGCTGCGCCTCGCGCTCCAGCGCGCAGGCAATCATCGCGGCACGGAAATTCGCCCATTGATCGGCGGCAATCAGCGGATGCACTCGCTCCACCAGATCATTGATATGTGGCTCATCGGCCAGCAATGCATTGTCGAGCTGCCAAATGCTGGCATAGGCGGGGTTGCTCAGTTTCATCTTTCCGTCGGCGCCGAACACCGCGATGCCCTCGGCAAGATTGTCGAGTGTCTCACGCTGCACCGCAATCAACGTGTTGTAAGACGATTCAAGCGCCAGCTTATCCGTCACATCCTCATGCACGAACATGAGCCCACCGAACGGATGCGGCACCGCGAGCACCCGCAGCGTCGTGCCATCCGGCAGATGAAGCATATCTTCGCGCGGTTCAATGAGCGTGGTGAACAGCGCGGTTCGCTCGCGCTTGTAGCGCTGGAAATCCACCTGTTCCGGCGCCCGGCGGCGAGTGCGTAAATCTTCCAGAATCTCACCAAAGCTTGGCTTGCCGGCGAGGAAAACCTCGTCATGATCCCAGAGATGCAGATAGGCGCGGTTGTAAAATTCCAGGCGCTTGTCCGCGCCGTAAATGGTAATCGGTGTGCCGAGATTTTCCAGCACCTCATGGTGCGCATTCACATGGCGCTGCAACTCCTCCTCAAGCTCGGCCAGCAGACTGACATCCTGCGCCATACCAAGCAGTGCATAGGTTTGGTCTTCACCACCCGGGAACGGCCGCTCAGCACAAGCGATGAGACGGCGTTGAGCATTGATGACACGATAGGCGCGCTCTTCCTGCTGGGCTTTGGCTTCCAGCGCACGCGCAGCCAGTGTCTTCCCTTCAACCAGTTTGGCGGTCTTGACTGGCGTCGCCGCACCAGCGGCAAACAGCTCCGTCTGATGGGCGAGTACGGCAGCCCGCTCCTCACCGCACCAGGTTGCATAGGCCTGATTGACCCAGACCAGTTTCAGGTCGCGGTCGCGGAGCCAGAGAGGCTGCGGCAACGCATCGAGCACGGCTTCGGCCTTGGCTACGGGCGCGACAGGCGGAAAGATCACGGCCATTGGCGCTTCAGCGATTTCGGTTGCCGGCGGGGGCAAGGTTGCGACGCGCGTGATGTGTAGCACACTATATTGCTCATTGCCCTGCTTGGCACTGCGCTCGCCTTGTAACCGCAGAATTTGGTCACCCGCCGCCGTGGGGAGCTCGACACTAAAAGACTGCCCTGATTTCTGCAGCTGGCGGAATTGCTCGATAAGGGGTGCACCATCAGCAAAGACGGCGACGAGATCGTCAAAATGCTGCAGAGTCTCATTGAGCAGCGCCTTCTCGTAAAGGTTGGCCTTGAGCAAGACGCCTTCACGGTTAAACAGGCACCAGCCAGACTCCGCCGTATCCAGCACCGCGGCTTGCTGCTGGGTGAACTGCTGCATCGCCGCCTGATGTTGCTGCGCCACGGCGAGCGCACGATGCTGCCACAACACTAGAAAGGTAAGCAGCACACAAAGGCAAAAGATAAAGACCAGAGCAGCCAGAGCAGTCCAGGCAGCAGCGAACACACCCAACAGCGCCAGCAAAGCGATGAGCAGGCCAACGACGCTAAGGCGCGCACTATGCGTATGCCAAAAATACATAGAACAACAACTACAATGTGCCAGGCGCGCCGACTCGGCAACGCCCGTCTCAGTTAACCTTGGCACTAGTTAATAGTTTATATACGCAACGGCACGAACGGAGCGTGGCTTATTTCCTGCGTTCAACCACGTATCGCGCCACCGCCACAAGATTCTCGGCGCGGTCACCGAAAATGCCGAGATGGCGAATAGCCTGCTCGGAGAGCAGGTGCGCCTGCGCCCGCGCCCGTTCCGCGCCCAAAATGGTCACAAAGGTTGCCTTGCCAGCAGCGGCATCGCGCTGCACGGATTTGCCGACCTCAGCCTCAGTACCCTCATAATCGAGCAAATCATCAATGATTTGAAAAGCCAGACCAAGATCATGCGCATAGTTGCGTAACGCCGTGTAGTGCTGGTTTGGAGCGCGGCCCAGGATAGCCCCCGCCTCAGCCGAGAAGGCAATAAGTTCGCCGGTCTTCATCCGCTGTAGGCGGGTAATCGCACCGATATCAAGCGGTGTGGTCTCGGCAATTAAATCAAGCATCTGCCCTCCGACCATGCCATTTGCGCCGGAGGCCTTGGCGAGTTCGGCCACTAACTGACAGCGCACCTTGGGGTCTTCGTGCGTATCGGCATCGGCCAGAATCTCAAAGGCGATGGTCAGCAGCGCGTCGCCCGCCAAAATTGCCGTCGCTTCGTCATATTCCTTATGAACGGTAGCCTTCCCGCGGCGCAGATCGCTGTTGTCCATCGCAGGCAGATCGTCATGAATGAGCGAATAGCAGTGAATAGCTTCAACCGCAGCCGCGGTACGGAGCGCGCAGGTCTCATTGACATTGAATAGGCTGGCGCTGTTCAGCACCAGGAAGGGGCGTAGGCGCTTACCACCACCTAAAGCGCTATAGCGCATCGCCTCGAACAAGCGACTCTCGGCAAAACCGGTTTGCGGCAGGAGCCGATCCAGCATCCGTTCAACCGCCGTAGCGGCTTCGGCCATGGTGGCAGCGAGATTAGGGTGCAAGGAGGGCATGATTGGCTCTTTCGCGGGGTTAGGGGGCGCGGGGTTAAGAGGCTAAGGGTTTTGCGGCGGCGCTGCCGTCGGCCTGCAGCGTGATTTGCTCGATTTTCAGTTGGGCTTCGCGCAGCTTGCGTTCGCAATGTTGCTTGAGCAGGCTGCCGCGCTCATAGGCCGTCAACGCGTCATCAAGCTTGGCCTTGCCGTCTTCCAGTTGCTTGACGAGTTGTTCCAGCTCAGCGAGCGCCGCCTCAAAACTGAGGGCGCTGATGTCTTCAAGCAAGGCAGCGGCTTTGGGCATAGGGCTCAGCGGAAAAAGTTGCAGCCCGTTTCTTGCGGGAAATGACGCGAAAGGTCAAGTTTCCTCTCGTCGCAACGTCAAGCTCAGCCGACGCTGACTCGCCCTGTTGCTGCGGGTGCCATGACTGCCATGACGGCCTCACAGTAAGCGCGCGCACTGGAACCGAGCGAAGGCGGGTCATAACCACCCTCAAGGCATGAAACCATGCGCCCGTTGCACAGGCGCCGCGCCGCATCGGCAAGTTCTGCTCCAACCCAAGCATAGTCAGCCTCAAGCAGCTGCATTCCCCCCAGCGGATCAAACGCATGGGCATCGAAGCCGGCGGAAACGAACAGCATATCAGGCGCAAAAGCTGCCAAACGCGGCAAGACAACATCGGTGTATGCCTTACGGAATTCGGTGCTCGCTGCGCCGGGCACCAGCGGAACATTTAGGATATTACCGTGCGCACCAGTCTCATGCGCGAAGCCCGTTCCGGGATAGAGCGGCAGCTGATGCGTCGAGCAAAACAGCGCCCGAGGCTCCGTCTCCGCCCAGGCTTGGGTACCATTACCGTGATGGACATCGAAATCGACAATCGCGACACGTTCAACTGCGGGAAAGGTCAGTGCATGGGCGGCACCAACGGCAGCATTGCTGAAATAGCAGAACCCCATCGCCTGCTGCGGCTCGGCATGATGGCCAGGTGGGCGCACGGCGCAGAAGGCCTGGTGGTCAGGCCCCGCCCAAACCGCATTGACCGCCGCTATCGTTGCACCGGCGGCATGAAGCGCCGCCGCGATACTGTGACGTGACGCGCTTGTATCAGCATCAAGCACCACCGGCTCAGGCGTATCGGTAAGCCCCAGCATCTTGGCAACATGCTCGGTTGTATGCACCCGTTGGAGTTGTTCCGCAGTCGCTACTGGTGCTTGACGCGCTAAGAGATTGAGTGGTGGAGTCGTCAACGCCGCCAACACAGAATGCAACCGGGCGGGGGTCTCGGCATGGCCGGGACCAGCGTCGTGCGCCAGGCAAAGCGAATGCGTATAAAGCAACATCAACCTGACCTCAGTAAGGCACGGGGTAGTCCCGGCGGATTTTGGCAATTGCCGCCAAAACTGGCTCGGAAAGGGTGAGATTAGCGGCTGCTAAGGCATTGTGCAATTGAAGCATATTAGTTGCGCCGAAAATTACCGACGTGGTAAATGGCCGCCCCAACACGAAAGCCAAGGCCATTTGGCAGACATCGAGACCGTTTTCTTGCGCCAACGCGCAATAGGCTTTGACGGCGGCATTGGCCTGCGGGGTGTCACGATGGCTGTAACGCGCGCCCATCACCGTCCAGCGCGCTCTGGCAGGTCGTGCACCATCCAGATATTTCCCACTAATCATCCCCCCCGCCAGTGGCGACCAGGCGAGCAGTCCAACCTGCTCATAAGCGGAGATTTCAGCCAGTTCCGGCTCAAAAATCCGGTCCAACAGCGAATATTCGTTCTGAATACTGGCCAAACGCGGCAGATTATGCTGCTCCGCCAGCTGCAAATAGCGCATCGTGCCCCAGGAAGTCTCATTTGAGACACCAATCGCGCGAATCAGCCCCTCTTTAATCGCATCCTGCAGTGCCCCCAGAATTTCCAGAATCTTGTCATTGTGCACTTTGGCGTCCTGAAATGCGGGTGCCAGGGTCCATTGCTGGCCAAAAGCCGTGCCAGGCCGTTGCGGCCAGTGAATCTGGTAAAGGTCGATATAATCGGTTTGCAAGCGCCACAAACTGCCGGTAAGCGCCTCGCGCAAGCTCGCCGCCGTGACCGGCGCACCACCACGTATCCAGGCCGTGCCACCACCCGCAATCTTGCTGGCCAGGATGACCTTATCTCGCAGGCTGGGGTTCCTTTTGAACCAGGTGCCGATATATTGCTCCGTGCGCCCCTGGGTCTCTGCTTCAGGAATGACGGGATATAGCTCGGCCGTGTCCCAAAAATTGACCCCGGCGGCCAAGGCCGTATCCATCTGCTCATGGGCTTCGGCTTCGGTATTCTGTTTGCCCCAGGTCATGGTGCCGAGACAAAGAGAGGAGACTTTCAGGCCGGTACGTCCCAGCAGGCGATAATCCATTATGGTTCTTTCTTTATGTTCAGCACTGGCCAGCGGACATAAGCCCAAGCCCAGAGCGCGGCGACGTTGATGGTCGGGATGAGCAGCAGCAGCACCCAGAGAGGTTTGATGCCGCTGCGCGCCAACGCATAGCCACCGGCGGCAATGGTATAAGTGAGCAGCGCGCCATAAATGAAGAGGCTGACGGTGCGCGGCAGAGACCAGAACCAGGCACTGAGCGTACCTATGTAATTGAGCAGCTCTGTCAAGGCTGCCCCCAGATTTTGGTCTTAACCCATTTAGGCGCTGGCTTTGGCACCTTTGGCCAAGGCAGGTGACACAAGACCCCAGCGAGCAGCGCTAGCCCCAAACCCGGCAAAATCAGGTTAAGCAAGAGCAGTCCTGCCCAGGCGACCTGCAGCCCGGCGCGACGCAAAATGCGGACAAATGGCCAGATCGCCAATAGGCAGAAGGCCAAGTTGGCGAAGGCAGAATGATGCAGAATTTCAGGCATATAAACGATAACTTTTCTCGACCGCTGCGCTGGCATAATTAATTTAATCGCGTGAAACCACGCTATGGTAGGTTCATAGTGCACAATCGGCAGGGCCGCAACTGTCGCAGGAATTGAGTTCGGCAATGGAGCATAAAACATACCGGCAGCTAAAACAGTTGGCGCAGCGCACCATCAACGCCACCGTCGCTGCGACGCTGGTGGCATCTGCTCCCGGCACCGGTTCAGCTGCTGATCTCAGCCCTGAGGCTTTGCTTGACCAAGGCGCCGCCACACAGCTGGTTGAAGCAGTTAAGAACCATAATCTTGGCAAGTTTCACTCGGGTAAAGCGCCGGAAGGCGTGGTGACCGCTACCGATGTGAGCGACGCCATCGACTATCTCAAGAACAACAAAGCCGACTGTGCCATTCTTGGCGCCACCACCCGCCACCCCAAAACCGGTGCTATAAGCTCAGGTCTTGTTGCGGTGGAACGCCAGCCCAATGGTGATTTCGCCGTCATGCGGACCAAAGCCGGGCAAATCATCGCGACCGGCAATGACTCTGACACCTATGCACAGGCTTTCAGCGGCCTGCGGCCTGAAACCAACCTGAAAGGCACGGAAACGGTCAAAATCAGTGCACAGGGCTATAGCGACCCTTTCCAATGCCGTTTCATGCGCGAAATGGCAGAAAAGAATGTCCCCGGCGTCTATGTTCCGCCCGAACCAGTCCGGATAGCCCCGCCCGTTTACAAAGAACCGGCCACGCCAGCGACGAAATTACAAACCGCCAGCAGCGCGTCGCCACAAGGCAAATTTTCCGTACGCAGCAGATCAGGCGGCATCAGCTTCACCTAGCGTGCCCGTTTGAGTTCCTCCCCAACAGGGCTGAGAATAACCGTAAGCCAAGCAAATGGGCGCTAAGCTGTTGACCTAGTCCCGATGAGGCGATAGGTTGCCCGCCTGCATCGCAGCGTGCCGTTGTAGCTCAGCGGTAGAGCAGGGCTTTCGTAAAGCCAAGGTCGGGGGTTCAAATCCCTCCAACGGCACCAGAGACGCAGATTTGAACGAGTAAGGTGATGGACGAAATCGTCAAGCCCCGGCATCCCGAAAAGGCGCACCGGCCGGATAATCCGGTGCAGCGCAAGCCGGACTGGATTCGTGTCAAAGCCCCCAATAGCCCAGAATATTTTGCCACCCACGCGCTGATCCGCGAACATAAGCTCACGACCGTGTGCGAGGAAGCCGCCTGCCCCAATGTCGGCGAATGCTGGAAGCACAAGCACGCCACCTTCATGATTTTGGGCGCGGTCTGCACCCGCGCTTGCGCCTTCTGTAATGTCGCTACCGGTCGCCCCGATTTGCTCGACCCGCATGAGCCAGAGCGCGTCGCCGATGCCGTCGCCAAGCTGGGGTTACAGCATGTCGTCGTGACTTCGGTTGACCGCGATGATTTACCGGATGGCGGCGCACAGCATTTTGCCCGCACCATCACCGCCATTCGCGCGGCGTCACCAGGGACCACCATCGAGGTGCTGACGCCGGACTTCATGCGCAAAGACGGCGCACTTGAGCAGGTGGTCGCCGCACGGCCGGATGTGTTTAATCACAATCTGGAGACCGTGCCGCGGCTTTACCCTGGCATCCGCCCGGGCGCCCGCCTCTTCACCTCGCTGCGTTTGTTGCAACAGGCCAAGGAGCTTGACCCGACCATCTTCACCAAATCCGGCATCATGGTCGGCCTCGGTGAAACCCGCGAGGAAGTCACACAGGTGATGGATGATTTGCGCGCCGCGGATGTTGATTTCATGACCATCGGCCAGTATCTGCAACCTACACCGAAACACGCCGCCGTCGCCAAGTTCGTTACGCCGGATGAGTTCAAGGATTACGCCACGCTGGGTCGTGGCAAGGGTTTCCTGCTCGTCGCCAGCTCGCCACTCACCCGCTCCTCATATCACGCGGGCGATGACTTCAAGCAGCTGCAAGCCGCGCGCCGCGCTCAGGCCGGACGCGGCTGACTCTCAGCAATTTAGGAGCCGATGACATGATTGCGGTGACATCGAATACGTCTGCATCGGCAGAGCAGCAGCGACTTGCGACAGGTTGGCAACGCTTAGGCGCTTGCGTTCTCGACATGATCGTCTGTGCAATTCCATACTATATTTTTTCAATACTCGTTACCGGCCTGTATTGGCAATCGATATTCTACTTATTCAGCGTTACGGTGTATTACATTGTCACGGAAACATATTCGCAAGCAACCTGGGGAAAGAGACTGGTAAAAATATACGTAGCCCAGAAAAGTTTGAGTAAGCCAACTTTTCTCTCCCTTGCTTGGCGCTATTTCGTGTGGCTCTTTCCAGGCATTCCAATGTGCTACTTTCTCATAAAGCCAGAGTTTATAGAATTGGCAGAAATGCTTAAAAATACGGATGATCCCCACGCAAAGGCTCAGCTCCTGCAACTGCCAATTGTCGCAAGCCTAATGAAAAACTATATGATTAGTATTGCCTTTTCTTTGGTCGCAGGTCTCGTTTTTTATTGGATACCTGGGTTGGCAACGAAGGAACGCACCGGTCTGCACGACTGGCTTTCCGGCACCCGTGTTTATCAGGGTAAGCCACAGCCAACCCCTTCTATCCCCAGCACGCCCGATGCTGCAGCATAAGGAAACTCGCTTTCTCCCGTATACGCCGGAGCAACTTTATGCGCTGGTGCTCGATATTGAGCGCTATCCAGAATTTCTGCCCTGGTGTGTCGCCGCGCGTATCACTGCGCGTGATGCGGCGATGGTCAAGGCAGACCTCATCGTCGGCTACAAAGCACTGCGAGAAACCTTCACCTCGCATGTCACATTGACTCCGGGCCGGAAGCTGGAAGTCACCTATATCAGCGGACCGCTCAAGCAGCTCAGTAATATCTGGCGCTTTGACCTCGCACCGGGCGGCTGCAATCTCGGCTTCGAACTATCTTTCAGCTTTAAAAACGCGCTGCTCGCCGGTCTGTTCGAAAAATTTTTTGAACAAGCTCTGCTGCGCATGGCCGCCGCATTTGAGGCGCGCGCCAAAGCACTCTATGGCTGAGGCATCGTCGTCGCGTTGAGACCGACGCAATTCGCCATCGCGCTGATGTGGCGTCGCACGCTCGGCTTCATCGCAATGAAAGTAACATTCGGCGGGTCACTGAAGCTGGCTTCCCGACCGCGCTGCGGATTATCCGCGCTCAAGCCCAGCTGCCCCATGACGCGCGGCGGATCTTCCGGGCTTTTGCGCACAAAAATCATATCGCCGCCTTTTTGCTGATACAGCACGACATGGCCGCTCTTCTCTTGCGCGGTGACCACCAGCTCCGACGGCACCGTATTATAGCCAATCGCGGTCAGAGCTTCACCGGGAGCGAGTTGCCCGGCGATGCAGGCCTTCTGCATTGGGGTAACTTCAAGTTTCCCCGGCGGCGTGCTGTGATTGCTCCCTGTGACGGCACCCGCCGTTTGACAGAGCTGTGCCGCTGAGAGCGCCAGTGCACCCAGCATTGCTGTTGAAGAACGCATGTGACCACCATTAACCAAACAAACTATACTTAGTTCTAGCGTAAAATCGCCGGACAATAAAGCGGACGGCGTATTATTACTTGCGCCCTTCTTTGGGCTCTTCCACCTGATAGGGCAGCAGCAGCGCAGCAACCAATTCTTCGGTCTTGCTGCCACCAATGCCGCGCAAGCGGCCATCCAGCGTCAGCATCGTGATGCCGTGCAAGCATGCCCATAGC
>JAGOHT010000074.1 GCA_017996055.1 Alphaproteobacteria bacterium | reverse complement strand
CTATGGTATCAACCATCAGAAACTGAAGGCTTCGCACACCATCGTCTCTAATGCCTCCTGCACCACCAACTGCCTCGCGCCGGTGGCTTATGTGCTGCAGCAGGCTGTCGGCATTCAGCATGGTTTTATGACCACGATTCACTCCTACACCGGTGACCAGCGTGTGGTCGACACGATGCACAGTGATCTGCATCGCGCCCGTGCAGCCGCGCTCAATATGATTCCGACTTCCACCGGTGCGGCAAAAGCCATTGGCAAGGTGCTGCCAGAACTCAAGGGCAAGCTCGACGGCTCATCCATTCGGGTGCCGACGCCGAATGTTTCGGTCGTTGATTTCAAGTTCGTCGCGTCCCGCGCTACGACGGTCGAGGAAATCAATCAGGCCATTCTCGCGGCCGCAAATGGCCCGTTGAAGGGTATCCTCGGAGCGTATAATGAGCCGCTGGTTTCCAGTGATTTCAACCATGATCCGCATTCTTCGGTCTTCGCACTTGCCGAAACCAAGGTCATGGAAGGCACCTTCGTGCGGATTTTGACCTGGTATGACAATGAGTGGGGCTTCTCCAACCGGATGGGTGATACGGCGGTCGCCATGATGGCGGCGAAGTAGGAACCCATTCAAATCTTTTCATGCTGGGCCGCTAATGCAAGGTTCCTGCGTTTCCGCTCCTCACGTATTTCAATATACGCATGCGGGTGCATGAACCCTTTACCGGGTTCAAATCTCAGGACCCACCATTTTCGCCACAGCATGAAAACATTCTAAAAAGGTTCCAAATACTCAGAGTCGCTCTGTTGTTTGCTGCGCCTTCAAGCCACAGTAGCAAAGGTCGCAGACGATAGCGCGGTTGTTGAACTGTTCGAAGGCGGGCGTGAGCCCGCCTTCTTGCTGAAAGGTGACTTCGCAGGCGTGGCACCAGGCCTGCAAATCCTTCGGCTCGGTGCTGTTTTCAATAAAACCCACCATGCGGTCTTTGGCTGCCATGATATGACAGCAAACAACCGCGCCAGGTCGTGAACCATGCTTTGGACAGCTTAGTCCCATCTCAGGCCTCTCCCTTTGGTGCGTATTATTGTTAACGGTGCGTGTATGGCTTAGTTTACCGAAAATCTTGGTCTCTACTCAACCTTGCCTAAGCCTTTTTGCTTCCGGTTCATGGCGGAGTTGCGGTAAACTCGCGTTTTCTCATAGCATGATGCCATGACCGAGCCGCGCAGCGAACATCACAGCGTTTTATCGGACGAGCAGCTGGCCCCGCCACTGCCCGGCGAAGGGCTGCTGACGCTCACCCGTTGGCTCATGCTGCTGGAAACCAATTTGCGGATGTGCTGGATAGCCTATTGTGTTATCGGACTGTTTGCCGCTATGGCCTGGTTCGATTTATTCCGCTATTTGCCGCCCTTCCTCCATTTCGTTGTGTTGGCGGGTTTTACCGCCGCGCTGATGCATTTTCTGTGGGGTACGACCGCCGGTTGGCAGTTGCCGAGCGTCACAGTGGCGGCACGGCGGCTGGAGACGGCGAATGCGTTGCGCCATCGCCCCTATGAGGCGTTGCAGGCGACGCCATTGTTGGCACCGCGCGATAGTGCCGGAAAAACCCTCTGGCAACAGCATCAGGAACGGGCGCGCAAAAAACTGCAGGGACTCCATCTGCCGTTGCCGCGCCTCGGCGCCACTGCCGACCCCTATCATCTCCGTGCCCTGGTCGCAGTCTTGCTGGTTGGCAGTCTCTTCGCTGGACAAGGCGAGCTGAGCGCACGGTTGCAGCGGGCGCTGCAGCCGAATACGTCCGCGCCGCAATTTGGGCCGGTAGCGAAAATCACCGCGTGGGCAACGCCGCCGACATATACCGGCCTGCCGCCCATCATGCTCGCCGAGAGCGGCAAAGTAAGCGCGAAAAACGATTCTATCCGTTTGCCAGCAGGCAGCACGCTTGCACTGCGTGTCGCCGCGCTTTCCGCTGCGCCAGATTTGGTGACGGACAATACAACGACACCTTTTACGGTCAGCGGCACCGAGAGTTATGCGCTCGATATGGCGGTGGCGGAGACCAAGCAAATTAAAATCACCGCGGGCTGGTTCACGCTGGCGCGCTGGCCGGTGACGATTGTGCCGGATGCGCCACCGCAAATCGCCTGGAAAGACCAGCCTAAGCTTGATGCGCAGCAGAATGTGAAATTTACCTATCATGCGTCGGATGATTACGGCATCAGCAAAACCCAGCTGGTGATGAATCTAGCGGTCAGCGCGCGTGGCTTGCCGACCGCGCCACAAATCTTCCCGCTCACCGGCGCGGGGCAAAAGCAATATGAGGGCAAGAGCAGTTTGCCGCTCGCCGCCAGCCTGTGGTCGGGGATGCCGGTGACGCTGGTCGCAGAGGTCACTGATCAGGCTGGGCAAAGCGGCTATACCCCCAGTTTCACCCTGACTCTGCCCGAACATGTTTTTACCGACCCACTCGCCAAGGAACTGGCTGCGTTGCGTCAGGGGCTGCTGCTTGATCCGGAAGGCAACTGGAAGCGCACGCTCAATACGCTGGTCGCCATAACCCGGGATGTGCCGCGCTATCGCGGTGACGCGCGGATTTTGCTTGGCCTGCGCAGCACGGCGGTACGGATGTATCTCGACAAGGCGCAGAAGGACCTGACCGCCGTGACGACCACGCTATGGGAAATGGCTTTGGCGCTGGACGGCGGCGGTCTGGCGGCGGCAAGCGAGAAGCTGCGTACAGCACAACAACTGCTTGAGCAGGCTTTGGCGTCGCACGCCGACAGCGCGACGGTTGAACAGAAAATGCAGGAATTGCAGCAGGCACTACAGGAGTATGCGCAAAACCTAGCGCGCAGCGCACCTCAGGAAGATGGGCAGGAGATTCCACAGGATTTGCTGGAAGAAGCTGGAAAAAATCTTGCGCAGGAGCTGCAGCAGAAGCTGAAGGAAATCCAAGATTTGAATGCTACTGGTGCGCATGAGGCCGCGGCGCAGAAAATGCGTGAGCTGGAGCAAATGCTGGAAGAGTTGCAGCAGGCTAAGCCGATGACCGAAGAGCAAAAGCAGCAGGTGCAAAATCTCAAGGAGATGCGCAACCTCATCGAGCAACAGGAGAAGCTGCAGGAACAAACCGGCAAAGCCGAACAACAGAAGCCACAGGGCACGCCTCAGTCGCAGTCCACACCGCAATCACCCGAGCCGAAGCCGACTTACGCCTCACCGCGCCCGCCGGAGGAATACCCGGAAGAAAAACCCGGGCAAGAGCAAAAACAACAAGCGCAAGAGCGGCCACAACCCGGCCAGGGAGGCGACCAGCAACCAGGGCAACCTGGTGGCGAACAGGGTGGCAAGAACGCGGGTAAGTCTCAGAATTCCGGTCAACAATCGGGACAGGCCAGCGCGGGAGAAAACGGTGCTGGAGAAAAGGGCAAGGAGGGCGCTGAGGCGGGCAAGACCGAGCAGCAACCCAACGGCCAGGGGCTGGCGCAGCAGCAGGGAGAACTCCGCAAGAAGCTCGGCAAAATGGTCGAGGATATGACGGCGCATGAACCACAACCGCCGGAACAGCTCGGCACCGCCGATCAGGGGATGAAGTCTGCGGGTGAGAAGTTGGGGCAGGAACAATATCGCGGCGCTCAGCAGGAACAGGGCAAGACGCTACAGGCGTTGAAAGAGCTGGCGGGTAAAATGAAACAGGAGTTGCAGCAGCAAATCATGGCGCTGCCGATGGGTGGCGGCACTGGTGAGACGGGCAAGAACCGCAGCCCCTTCAGCCGTTCCGACAAGGAAGGTGGGCGCGGCTCGGTGGACCAAGACGTCAAGGTGCCGGATCAGCAGGAAGTGCAGCGGGCGCGCAAGATTCTCGATGAGCTGCGCCGCCGTAGCGGGGAATATGAGCGCCCGAAGGATGAGCGTAGCTATATCGAGCGACTGCTCAACCGGTTTTAGTTCGCATTGATTGATAAGGTTTAGTCGTGTCTGTGCGCTGGTCTCAGCTGGTATTCACTCCTGACGAAAATGCGATTGATCATCTAACCGAGTCATGGGGCTGGTTGATCGCTCAGGATTATACGCCGCTCCTCTTCAGTATTCTGGGGGATCTGTTTTATCAGCCGGTTACCGGCGGCGTACATTGGCTTAATTGTGGACTTGGAGAAATAACGCGGGTAGCAGCGTCGCCGGAAGAGTTCAGGGAATTGTTAGGCACAGAAAAAGCGGCGGATTGGTTTTTACCCAAGCTGATCGAACAACTCTACGCGGCAGGAAAAATACCGCAGTTGGGTGAGTGTTATAGTTTCGTCATTCTACCCATCTTTCGCGAGGGCAAATACGAGGTCGATAACTTGCAGCCCGTTCCTGCTGCACAAAGTTATGTTTTGTCTGGCCAGATTCATCGCCAGATTGCAGGCGCGGTATAGATGGATATTCTCGCACTTTCCCCTGCCGCCCTGGTCATGGCGCTGGGTGCTGGTTTTGGTTATGGCTGCAGCGGCTTGGTCAACAAACGTGCAGCGGGTCATGCCAGCCCGCTGGCGGTGATGGGGCTGATGTTTGTGCCTTGTCTGGTTATCGGTATCGTTGGCTTCGCCTTGGCTCCGGATTTTCGCCTGATCCCCGCTTATTGGCTGCCTTTTGGGTGTAGCGTGTTGGCGAATTGCCTGGGAAATTTCTGTTATCTGGCGGCGATGCGCTCGACGCCGATTTCGCTGATTGGGGCATCGACGGGCTTATTGCCGGTCATCGCGGCGCTGCTTGCCTGGCTACTGCTTGGCGAGACGCTGAGTGGCCGACAGTGGCTCGGCATCGGTTTGTCATTTCTTGGGCTGGTGATAGCCTATATTCCGCCGCGTGAAGATGGGCAGAAATGGCATGATGGATTGGCCTATTTCAAGCATCGCGGCGCTTGGCTCATGGTGGGGGCGGCCTTCGGCTGGGCTGCCGCTTCGCCTTTCGATAAACAGGCGGCGCAGGCGGCTTCCGTGCAGCTGCATATGGTTCTGGTTTATGCTGCGCTCATCGTGGTGAGTGGCGCGGTGCTGGCCATGCGGCGGCAAAAGCCTTGGGCTGGTTTGAATGGGCAACAACTGATTCAGATTGGCACTGCCGGTTTGTTGCGCGGTCTTGCTTATAATTTACAGCTCGCGGCGCTGGTGCTGGCTCCGGTCGGGTTGACGGAGCTGGCCAAGAGGATTGCCACGCCGCTGGTGACGATGGTTGGCGGCAAACTGTGGTTCCACGAACCCTTGACGCCGACTAAGCTCATCGGCACGGCGATTTTTCTCGCTGCGTTGCCGCTGGTGGTGCTGAAATAAGCATCCACGCCCTTGCGCATGGCGTGGCTTCGGGTGAGACTATCCTCTTGATTCGTTTGGATAGGCTATGGGCGAGACCGTCATTTTAGGGGTTGATCCAGGCTTGCGGCATACCGGCTGGGGGCTGGTGGTTGCGGCGGGGAACCGGCTGCGTTTTGTCGCCGCGGGCAGCTTTGACCCGCCCGCCATCTTGCCGATGGCCGAACGGCTGGCTTTTTTGGCCGATGGGCTGGCTGGGATTATTGCGCAACATCAACCGAATGAGGCGGCGGTCGAGGAAACCTTCGTCAATGGCAATGCGCGCGCAGCGCTCAAGCTGGGGCAAGCGCGGGGGATAGCGCTGCTCGTGCCCGCGCAAGCAGGTTTGCCGGTGGCGGAATATGCGGCTAATCTCATTAAGAAGAGTGTGACCGGTTATGGCCACGCCGACAAACAACAGATTCAGGCCATGATGCGCCTTTTGCTTTCGGGAATACCTGCCGACCTTACTGCTGACGCTGCCGATGCGCTGGCGATCGCAGTGTGTCATGCCCATCATCGTGCGACGCCTGCCGGCTTGGTCGTGCAGAAAGAGCGAGCGCGGGCATGATCGGCAAGCTCACCGGACGATTAGAGAATGTGGCGGGCGCGGTAGCGCTCATCGACGTCAATGGCGTCGGTTATCTGGTGACCTGCTCGGCGCGCACCTTGCGCGCGATGCCGCCGCTCGGCATGGCGGCGAGCGTGCTGGTCGAGACGCAGGTGCGCGAAGATGCCATCAATCTTTTCGGTTTTGCCGATGCGGCGGAGCGCGACTGGTTTCGTCTGCTCACGACGGTGCAGGGCGTTGGCGCGCGGGTGGCGCAGGCTTTGTTGAGCGCGCTGAGCCCAGAGCAGCTTACCCAAGCGATTGCGTTGCAGGACAAGACGATGCTGACGCAGGCCGACGGCGTCGGCCCCAAGCTGGCGGCACGTTTGCTGACCGAGCTGAAGGATAAGGTGGGCACGTTAGCGGTGGAACCGTTGCGTGGCTCACCGGCGTTGGCCGCGGTGGCGGACAGCGTGACCGCCGATGCGCTCTCTGCCTTGTTGAACTTGGGCTATCGCCGTGCCGAGGCGTTTCAGGCCTTGCAGCAAGCGCGGCAAGCCGCGCCCGACGCGGGTCTCGATAGGCTGCTGCCTGCTGCTCTACGCCTCTTGGGGAGTCAGGCGGCATGAGTAGGGGAGCAGGAAATCTGGCGACGGAACGTGTGGTCACGCCTTTGCCCCATGCCGATGACGGCGGCGCGGCGCTGCGCCCCGTCCAACTCAGCGAATTTATCGGCCAGGCGGAGTTGCGCGCCAATCTCGGCGTCTTTATTGCGGCGGCGAAGCAGCGGCAGCAGGCGCTTGACCATGTGCTGTTTTATGGCCCGCCCGGCTTGGGCAAGACGACATTGGCGCAGATTGTCGCGCGCGAGCTTGGTGTGGGGTTCCGCGCTACCTCCGGCCCGGTCATTGCGCGGGCGGGTGATCTCGCGGCGCTGCTCACTAATCTGCAGCCGCATGATGTTCTGTTCATCGATGAAATTCACCGCCTCAATCCGGCGGTCGAGGAAATTCTTTATCCGGCGATGGAGGATTTCCAGCTTGATTTGATGATTGGCGAAGGGCCGGCGGCGCGCTCGGTTCGGATCGATTTACCGCCCTTTACTCTGGTTGGGGCGACGACGCGGTCGGGGCTGATTACGCGCCCATTACGCGAGCGTTTCGGTATTCCGCTACGGCTAAATTTCTATACGCCGGATGAGCTGACCGTCATCGTCACGCGTGCGGCACGGCTGCTGACTATGCCACTGACCGAAGACGGTGCGGCGGAGATTGCCCGCCGGGCGCGCGGCACACCACGGGTGGCGGGGCGCTTGCTGCGCCGTGTGCGGGACTTTGCTGCGGTTGCCGGGGCGACTACCATCGACGCCAAGGCGGCGGATGCTGCGCTGACGCGCCTCGCCGTCGATGCGCGCGGTTTCGACGCGATGGACCGGCGCTATCTGCTGCTGATTGGCGACAATTACGGCGGTGGGCCGGTGGGGGTTGAAACGCTGGCGGCGGCGCTGGCTGAGCAGAAAGATATGGTCGATGAAGTCATCGAGCCCTATTTGCTGCAGGAAGGCATGGTGGCGCGCACCCCGCGCGGCCGGATGCTGACCGAAGCCGGATTCCGCTATCTCGAATTGCCATTGCCTGCCGGGCTGGCGGGGGTCAGAGTAACGGATGACGCGGATGACTGAAGCGCTGACGGAGCTGTTACCGCATCGTTGGCGGTTGAGGGTTTATTACGAAGATACCGACGCGGGCGGTATCGTTTACTATGCGAATTATTTGCGCTTCTTCGAGCGCGCCCGCACCGAATATCTCCGCGCTCTCGGCGTCGATCATGCGGCGCTGAAAACCAGCCACGGCCTTATTTTTGCCGTAAGAAGTTGCTCAGTTGACTACCAGGCACCGGCGCGGCTGGATGATTGGCTGGAAATTGTCACTAGCATGACCGCGTTGGGCGCAAGCAGGCTGGACATGCGACAAGACATCCGCCATGAAGAACGGATTGTCACGACGGCGCAAATCACCGTCGTCGCCGTCGGGCTTGACGGCCGCGCCAAGCGGCTGCCGGAGCCTTTGCGGCATAAAATTCAACCCTATGTCGTGTCCGCCCGCGGCGGCGACAGTAACGCCTAAGAACAGGAGCAAGCATGGAACCGAAGACAATTGAAGCCGCGCAACTCGCCGGTTCGGTCGCGTCCGCTGATTTGTCCGTCCTCGGACTCTTCGGTCATGCCGATCTGTTTGGCAAATGCGTGATGCTCGGTCTGCTCGTGCTTTCAGTCATCACCTGGTATGTGATTTTTGACAAGGCGTTCAAGCTGCGCCGCTTGTCGGCACAGGCGCTGCGTTTCGAGGAACGTTTCTGGTCCGGCCATTCGCTTGACATGCTCTATGAGAAAATCGGCAAGCGCCCGACCGACCCGATGCAGGCGGTTTTTGCCGCTGGCATGAAAGAATGGCGCACCGCGACCGAGAAGGGGCAGCTGGTCACGGCCAATGCGCGCAGCGCTTTGCAGACGCGGGTCGAACGCATTATGGGTGCGACGATTGCACGGGAATTGGCACGCATCGAGACCTGGATGACCTTTTTGGCGTCGGTTTCTTCGGTCGCGCCCTTTGTCGGGCTGTTCGGCACTGTCTGGGGTATCATGCGCAGCTTCATCGGCATTGCTGGCGCGCAGAACACCTCGCTGGCGGTCGTCGCACCTGGCATCGCCGAAGCGCTGCTCGCCACTGCCATCGGCCTCATCGCGGCGATTCCGGCCACGGCGGCCTATAACAAGTTTGCCAATGATATTGGCCGTTATGCCGACCGGTTGGACAATTTCTCCAGCGACTTCAGCGCCATGCTGTCGCGCAATCTCGAAGAGCAGAAAACGGCAGCCTGAGGGAGACGCACGATGGGTATGGGCGGACAAAGCATGAGCGCCGGACGCGGCAAAAGGCGGCGTTGGCAAAGGAACCCGGATATCAATGTCACGCCGCTCGTCGACGTGATGCTGGTGCTGCTCATCGTTTTCATGATTACCGCGCCCTTGCTCACCGTCTCGGTACCGGTCGATTTGCCCAAGACCAATGCCCGCGCCATCGGCCAGGATAAGGAACCGCTGGTCATCACCATCGACGCGCGCGGCCATATCTATCTGCAGGAAACCCAGCTGGCGGCTGACCAGCTCATCACCCGGCTGAAGGCCGTGACCGGCGCGAACCCCGATGCGCGGATTTTCGTGCGCGGCGACCGCGATCTTGCCTATGGCAAAATTATGGAAGTCATGGGGCTGGTGACGGCGGCGGGCTACAACAAGGTCGCGCTGGTGGCCGAGTTGCCGACCAACCGACCCTAAAAGGCGCGCCAAGCATGAATGCAGCCGCGATTGATTGGTACAGTCTGAGCCGTTCGGAGCAATCCGGCATGGATCGGCTGCGCGCTATTCTCGGCTCCGGCAGTCTGCACATTATCGCGATTTTGTTCATCTGGCTTGGTCTGCCGGTCTTTCTGCCGCCGATTCCACCGCCGACCCAGATTGTGCCGGTCGAGATTGCCGATGTCAGCGCCATCACCAATACGCGCACCAAGGCGCAGCCCGCTCCACCTAAGCCGCAACCGCAGCCCGCCAAGCCGGTCGAGCAGTCCAAGCCGCAAGTGAAGCCGACGGAGGCCGCTCCGCCACCGCCAATGCCAACCCCGCCGACGCCGCCCGCGCCGGATGAGCTGGAAGAGCTGCCAGAAAAGCCGGTGCAGACCGAAAAGCCGCCAGTGATTAAGAAAACCGAGCCGAAAAAGACCGTTGAGGAGGCCAAGCCCAAGCCGGATGCGCTGGCGAGTGTGCTCAAGAATTTGGCGCAGATTAAGCCCAAAACTGGGCCTAAAACCACCAAGCCGCAGCCCAAGACGGAAGACGCGGAGGAAGAACCGGATAGCGAGGCACCATCACTCTCCGATAAGTTGAGCATTTCTGAGGAAGATGCGTTGCGG
>JAGOHT010000002.1 GCA_017996055.1 Alphaproteobacteria bacterium | reverse complement strand
GCCTGTAGGGTCGTTTCCGCTTGGGCTTTAGCCCGCATGCTTTTGGTCTGACCACAGGTGGTCTGACCAAGGGCGCAACTTGCGTGGAACTCTTGGTGTTACCCTTCTGGTCTGACCACTGGGAGTCCACCTTGTTGGTGCTACCATTGGCTGACAATTTGGGTGATGCGTGGGAGTCCGTGTTGGTATCAGTCTCAAGCTTACAGGCCGCTATTGCTGCTTGCCGAAATTGAAGACGGATGTCGGGTTTCTCGGTATCGTGACCTGACATGGCATACCTCCGGATAAATATAAATTTTGGAAATAAAAAAAGCCGCCGTTCGTACGAACAGGCAGCGGGGCACAGAAATTTAGGTAATAAAAAAGCCGCACAGACAAAGCCTGAACGACTACAAAAAATTATGTCTCACAATGTACGTGTACCATATCACGAGATTAGAGAAAGTCAAGTAAAATCAACGTTTTCATGCACTTCTAGCGCGTTTGTCCGTCAACGTTCCCCATCGTCTCCAGACGTTCCATAGCGTCCATGTTTTACAAGTTAGCACTCCCGATGATGCACTTGATTTGAGGATGTATGGCTCCAAACAGCAAATTACCCTCCTATATATAGAGGCACAGAATCCTGTTTTTGGGTTTAGGTCGCGTTATACTGAAAGTAATGTTCAGCTTCTCGGTTCCGTGATTTGCCGGCCAAGCCGGCAATGCATTCCCCAAGCCAGAGCAGAACAGTCCGATACTAAAAGAATGCCCCAAAATACAATTTAGTTAATCGTCAGACATCTTGTTGGCACTCTTGTCAGCATCTAACTCAAACCATAACGCGTTGAGAACTGCGAAACCGCAGGCCAACCCAAGACCTAGAATCCAGCTAAAGTACCACATGACTTTCCTCTCTCAGATTTAGTAAACGGTCTTGCCCTGCTCGCGGATGTAAGCTTTGGTGACCTTGCCCCGTAGCACACTGTAAACCCAGCCCGTGTAAGCTAGGACAATTGGCACAAATATAGCCGCCACGATTGTCATAATGATGAGCGTCATTCTACTGGACGAAGCATCCCATACAGTCAGGCTAGCGTTTGGATCAAGCGATGACGGCAGTAGGAAGGGAAACATTGAGAAACCCACCGTGGCGATGATGCCCGCAATCGTCAGCGAGTTGCCTATAAATGCCAGACCGTATCGACGCAGAGCCACAGCGGCCACGACTACAATGCCGCCCAGGAAGGCAAGCGCAGGAACCAGCATACTGATTGGCCACCTTGCGTAATTGGCCATCCAGTAGCCACTCTCCCGCACAACAGTTTTCAACATAGGGTTTGAAGGGCCATTCATAGCGGCCTCGCTAGTTAGACGATAACCATCCACTCCGTGGGCAACCCAAAAGCCAGCAGCACCAAATAACACAAGGGTCGTAATTGCCGATAAAATGGCAACCTTTCTGGCTCTTTTCTGCACGTCACCATCTGTCTTAACAGTCAGCCAGACGGCTCCTTGTGTCAGGGTCATTGCCAAACTGACGAATCCTGCCAACAAAGCAAAAGAATTAAGCAACCCAAGCAAAGACCCCGTATAGGTCATCCGCATTGTATCGTCGAAGGTAAATGGAACACCTTCAAGTGCATTCCCAACTGCAACCCCAAAAATAACCGGCGGCACAGTGCCGCTGATAAACAGACACCAGTCCCAGAAACTGCGCCACTGAGCACTGGGCATTTTGCTCCGAAATTTGAAAGAGACCGGCCTTAGAATCAAAGTACAAAGCACAAGAAACATAGCAAGGTAGAAGCCTGAAAATGCCACGGCATAGATATAGGGCCATGCTGCGAATATTGCTCCGCCGCCAAGAATCAACCACACTTGGTTGCCTTCCCATACGGGGCCAACAGTGTTGATAATGACGCGTCTTTCTTCATCATCCTTGCCGAGAAATGGCAATAACGCCGCAGCACCAAAATCAAAACCGTCCATGACGGCAAATCCAACAAGCAGAACTCCTAGCAACGCCCACCAGATCAAACGTAGGACTTCGTAATCAAACATTTTAAATTCCTCCATTTTGAGCGATGCCGTTCTGTGCTGGAACCACTGCATTTTCTTGTGGGCCAAGCTTGATGTATTTGATCATTAAGAATATTTCGACCACCAAGAGTGTCGAGTAAAACAACACAAAACCGCCTAAAGATATCCAGACATTAACTACTGCTGTGGAAGACGCCGACAAAAACGTTGGCAGAACACCGTCAATTGTCCATGGCTGCCTTCCCATTTCGGCAACAACCCAGCCCAGTTCAGCGGATATCCAGGGCAGCGGTAAAGAGAGAAAGGCGAACTTAAGAAATAGTTTTCTTCTCTCAAGCTGCCGGAGACTGGCGTAATAGAACCCAAGGGCAAACAGGCCGATGAAGTAAAACCCCAGTGCCACCATGATACGGAAACTCCAGAACAATACTGGAATGTTGGGCACAGTATCATGTGCCGCCGCCGCAATCATTTTTTCGTCAGCATGAGTCGGGTCGTCAGTATAACGCTTCAGCAATAATGCGTATCCCAAATCAGCTTCATGGGCATTAAACTGCTCAAGCAGGACACTATTTTTTCGATCATGCCGCAGCTTCTCAAGTGCCGCATAAGCAAGCATTCCGTTACGTATGCGTGCTTTATTTTGCTCAACGAGATTAGCAATTCCTGGGACTTCCTGATCAATCGAACGCGTCGCAATTAATCCTAATGCCCACGGCAACTTAATCTCAAAGCGCGTGATTTGATGCTCAGAATCAGGTATTCCGAAAAGAGTAAGCCCCGCTGGGGCTTCTTCAGTGTGCCACACAGCTTCAATAGCCGCGATTTTCATTTTCTGATTTTGACTGGCTGTGTACCCGCTTTCATCGCCCAGCACGACAACTGACAAGGCGGAAGCCAACCCAAAACACACGGCTACCGTCATTGAACGTTTGGCGATCTCAATGTGCCTTCCCTTGAGAAGGTACCATGCGCTCAGCGCTAAAACAAAGATTGCGCCCGTGACATAACCTGCACTCACGGTGTGCACAAACTTTGCTTGAGCCACTGGATTAAAGATAACATCCGCGAAATTGGTAACTTCCATACGCATGGTGTCAACATTGAAGCGTGAACCAACTGGGTTCTGCATCCAGCCATTCGCAATGAGAATCCAAAGTGCTGAAAGGTTTGCCCCTAAAGCCAATAACCACGTGCAAACTAAATGTTGAACACGCGAGAGTTTATCCCAACCGAAAAAGAACAAACCAACAAAAGTTGCCTCAAGAAAGAACGCCATAAGTCCTTCAATTGCCAATGGCGCACCAAAAATATCACCAACGTAATGCGAATAGTAAGCCCAGTTAGTGCCGAACTGGAACTCCATCGTGATGCCGGTAGCGACCCCCATGGCAAAATTAATGCCAAACAATATGCCCCAGAACTTGACCATATCGCGCCAGATGGTACGCCCGGTCATAACCCAAACGCTTTCCATGATCGCCAGTAGAAGCGATAGGCCAAGAGTCAGTGGCACGAACAGAAAATGGTACATAGCCGTCAGACCAAATTGCAGACGGGATAAGGTGACTACATCCATCATTTCCATTTTCATTCCCTCGTTTTTTCGACCGTAGTAGGCTTAACGTTGCTAAGTATCTTATTTGTCATGGCGTCTGCATTGACATGAACGCGGTGGCTCGCCCCAAATATCGTGAAACCCGCCACCAGAATTATCGTCAACTTAAAAACCAGTATGCCGGTTATTTCCCAGCGTAGTGACCTTCGCAGGCTGGGGCTCCTCGGCATTTCAGCAGGTCGAGTGACTTCGGGTGGCTTCGTGCTCATGCAGCATCTTTAGGTTTGAATTGATCAAATGCCCGGAGCGCATCAGCAGCGTACATTAATGAAGGGCCTCCCCCCATATAAATGGCCATACCCAGGGCTTCCGCAACTTCTGTATGCGAAGCTCCAAGTCGTGCTAACGCTTTTGCATGAAAGCCTAAACAGCCATCACAGTGCGCGGCGACGCCGAGCACCAAGGCAATTAATTCTTTGGTCTTTTCGTCAAGGGAATTGGTCTGGAGCGCGGCTTTTGCCATGCCGCTAAAGCCCTGCATAACTTCAGGAATTAACTTACGCAACTCAGCCGTATACGCACTTATGTCGCCTGTGATAGCAGAATAGTCTTTAGTCATTGCTTCCTCATTTGATAGATTTGAGAAGTTGATTTTGGCGGGAAAGTTTTAGTGAAAAGTTATGCCGCCTACGGCCTCCAAGAGCTTCTGAACATCACGCGACCGCACCCGGTAATACACGGTAATTCCATCACGACGTGCCTGTACCAAGTCTTCACGACGCATTCTTGCAAGAAATTGAGAAACCTGTGATTGAGAAGCCATTCCCTTCTGAGACACCACTATCTGCGTGACGTTCATTTCACCATCACGCAAAAGTGTTTGCAGGATTGATAGCCGCACAGGATGCGCAAGCGACTTAAGCAAGCGGCTTGCTTTAAGGAGCCATGCAGCGGTTGACCTTTTTGTTTTAGCGGAAGGCATTACCCACCTGAACGCCGAGTTTCTTAAAAACAATTGCAGCGGGGCAAAAACCGGTAAAACTCGCTTGCAGCATGTTCAGCCCGGCAAATGCCGTCAGCAAAAGCCAGTAGCTGCTATGAGCATAAGCCAAAGCAAGGCTGCCCAGAACAACGACAGAGGCAAAGCGCAGCACTGCTTGGTCTAGGTTTGTCATGACATCCCCTTTGGTTGATTGGGCGTCCCGCAACCACACTTTGCGCCACACATTTTTGCTGTATTAATTCCCAGCATTGCATAGGGAGGGCACCAGCCCATTAATCCGGTGGCCAGTGGGATTAACCCTAATAAGAACCACATATTCTGCGGACCCCAGAACGCCATTGACGCCAAGACTGCGCCGCCAACGACACGGATTATTCTTTCGACCGGGTGGATGTTCTTGTTCATGTTATCTACCTTTTTTGTGTTGGTTAGAGTTGTTGTTGCTTCATTGCCTTGGTGATTTTCAATTTCCGTATCCCCAACAATTGCAAGCCCCAATGCTCATAGAATGGCTCGCTCTTGCCACGACGAATTTTGTAGAGAAAAAATTTCTCGAATGCCTGCTTAGCCCAATGTACCCAGCGGCCTTTTGACGACCAGTTGACATTGCGCGGCGGCATTTCTGGTTGCGCCACAAAAGCGACGCCACTGTCACCAAAATCAGCAAGACAAATCGCATTCCATGTCGCCATGACGTTGACAGGCTTGTTACGCAGCATCTGCCCAATATTGCGCGAAGCTGCCGTCACCATGGACTCAATCATAAAGCCGGTTTTGGGGACGCCGACAGGCACAGGTGTAGCAGCGATAGGAGGAATGGCGACGCACACTCCGACCGCGAAGATATTCGCGAAGGCTTTGCTGCGTTGGAACTGATCAATCAAGACAAACCCGCGCAGGTTCACGAGACCAGGAATGTCTTTGATTGCCGGAACGCCTCGGAAAGCAGGGAGCATCATGGCATAATGAAACGGCAAGACTGCTTCTTTTTTGACCGTACCGTCCTCGCCAATCTCTTCAATAGCCATCTGGCCAGCTTCTACCTTCTTAACCTTGGCACTGGTAACCAATTTGATATGGCGGTTACGAAATTCGCTTTCGAGCATACCCTTGGTATCGCCGACACCATCCAAACCAAGATGGCCGATGTAGGGCTCTGAAGTCACAAATGTCATCGGCACTTGGTCGCGAATTTTCCGGCGACGCAATTCTGTGTCCAAGATAAAGGCGAATTCATATGCTGGGCCAAAACAAGAAGCCCCCTGAACCGCGCCAATGATCACTGGCCCAGGGTTCTCAACAAATTTCTCGAATGCCGTGTAAGATTTCTCGGCGTGTTCAATGTGGCAAACGGACTGCGTGAACCCGTTCGGTCCCAACCCTTCAATTTCATCAAAAGCTAAATCAGGGCCGGTGGCAATTAATAGGTAATCATAGGGAACGATGGTGTCGTCACCGAGAATAAGACAATTTTCCTCAGGCTTGAGTCGTTTTGCACCCTGCGAATAATAGCGAATAGATTTATCGGCCATAACGCTGGCAATATCGATTTCGATATCCTTACGCTTACGCCAACCGACAGCAACCCAAGGATTTGAGGGTACAAAATGGTAGTGTGCCCCCTGACCAATGACGGTGAGTCGATCTTCTGTTCTTAGCTGCGCACGAAGCTCGTAGGCGGCTAAAGAACCGCCTAAACCTGCGCCTAAAACAACGACTTCGGCCATTGTTACCTCCAAAATTCACTTGCATTATATTCCTGTTTCTGTATATTCGCAAGTATGAATATTAATGCTGAGCATATGCTGGAAACAGCCGCTGAAGCCTGTGACTTACTCAAGGCTGTCGCGAACCCGCATCGATTGGTTATTCTTTGCCAATTGGTCGAGGGCGAGAAGTCTGTTGGCGAACTGGCCGAGTTTCTCGGTATTCGCTCCACGACAGTTTCACAGAATCTAGCCCTCATGCGCAATTGTGGTCTCGTCGTGGCTCGGCGTGATGGCCAAACGATGTGGTACTCGATCAAAAGTGCCGAAGCCAGAACGCTCTTGGAAACGCTTTATCGCATTTATTGTACGCCGTTGCCTCTATGCGGGAAAGATAAGCCCGCATCCAGCAAACTTAGAAAACGCAAAGGAACCTGATAATGTCACAACTCACACAAAAAGACCTGACACCAGCCGAGGTGGCGCAACAACTCGCAGATCGATCAATCATCCTCATTGATGTGCGTGAACCGCAGGAATATGCCGCTGAACGCATCCATGGTGCGTTGCTGTTCCCATTATCAACATTTGATCCTGCCGCGCTCCCCGCACCTGCCTCAAGGCAGATTGTTTTCCATTGCGGCTCCGGCAAGCGGTCGGCGACTGCGGTTGCGCGCTGTATAGAGGCTGGCTTGGCTCATCACAGCCATATGGCTGGTGGTATCCAGGCCTGGAAGAGTGCCCAATTGCCCACAATTGCACTTGACCCAGCCAGTGGCACCGTTCGTGACCTAAAATAAGATGAAAGCCATTTTTCACAATCGAGCTGTAATGGCTCTACTTATGTCTCTGGTCTATATCTGTTGCAGCGATATATCATTGGCTGCCGACTCTCCTCCCACAGCCGCTACGATTACTAAACCTGAATATTCGGTTGTTGAGAAATTAACCGTCGATGAGAAAGCCGTATTTGCTACCGTTGAAAGTGCTAATGTCGTCCCAGCCCGCGCCCGTATCGGCGGAACGATCGTTGAACTCAAAATTAAGCAAGGCGATCGTGTCGAACGCGACCAAGTCATCGCTACTGTAGGCGACCAGAAGATCGGCCTACAAATTCAATCTCTGGAAGCACAAGCCCGTGCCGCGCAGGCTGAGGTTGATCAAACTCGTTTAGATCTTGATCGTGCTGAAAAACTTGTCCAACAGGGCTACGCTACTAAAGCTCGGGTCGAACAATTGCGTACGGCCCATAACGTCGCCATCAACAACCTAAAGTCTCAGACGGCGCAACAATCCGTTGTCCAGCAGCAGCAGACCGAGGGAAAAATACTCGCCCCTACCGCTGGACGCGTTTTAACGGTGCCCATCACCGCCGGTACTGTCATTATGGCCGGTGAACCTGTCGCAACGATAGCGGAGCAGAACTACATTCTGCGTCTCAGTGTGCCGGAACGGCATGCAGCTTTTATCAAGGCTGGCGATGCCATTCGGGTTGATGGCAGTGATTTAGGGCTATCGGCAACGCAATCTGGTACGATCAAATTGATATACCCCAAGATTGAAAATGGCCGCTTGCAAGCTGATGCGGTTCTGAATGGCGTCGGCGATTATTTCGTCGGTGAACGCGTACGCGTCTGGGTATCAACGGGAACGCGCAAAGCCTTAGCCATACCAGGAGACTATATTACAACACAGAACGGCATTGATTTTATACAGCTTAAACAAAGCGATAGCACTGTTATTGAAGTGCCAGTACAGCGCGGCCATGTTTTAACGCTTCCGGATTTGCCCGTGAGTATCGAAATCCTTTCTGGGCTTAAAGTCGGCGATACGCTGGTTCACCCATGATGAAACTTGGACTTTCGGGCTATCTTACGCGGGCCGCAATCAGTTCGCCGCTAACCCCTCTTTTTCTTTTGGCGGCTTTCGCCTTTGGTCTAGCCGCTTTAATGGTCATACCGCGCGAAGAAGAGCCACAAATCAGTGTGCCTATGGTTGATATTCTGGTATCGGCAGACGGGTTGAAAGCACCCGATGCGACCGAACTTGTCACCAAGCCATTGGAACAAATCGTCAAAGGGATTAACGGCGTCGAGCATGTTTACAGCCAGACGCAGGATGACCGCGTCATGGTCACCGCCCGTTTTCTAACGGGCACGAAGGAAGATGACGCTGTACTTCGCGTCCATGAGAAACTTCGGGCAAATTACAACCGTATTCCCGTTGGCATACCCGAACCTCTGATCATCAAGCGGGGCATTAACGATGTCGCCGTCGTCGTTATGACCCTTTCGCCGGAAAAATCCGTCGCGGAGCACTGGAATGATAAAGACCTTTATGAACTCGCCGATAAAGTCCAATCCGAGCTTATCAAGGTTGATGATATTGGTCTGACTTATATCTCCGGTGGTGTCCGTGATGAAATCAGCGTTGAACCAGACCCGGAAAAGCTGAACCTATTTGGCGTAACCCTGCAACAACTCAAAGGCAAAATTCAGGGTGCGAACCGCTCATTTTTGGCCGGTTATGTAAGAGATGGCGGCAAAACTCTGCAAGTAACGGCGGGGCAGACCCTGCACGGTGTTCCTGACATCGGATTGCTCCTCCTGACCTCACGCGATGGTCGCCCGGTTTACGTCCGCGATGTCGCCAAAGTGATTGTTGGCCCCAGTGCCGCCGAGCATCGTGTCTGGAATCTGACCCCTGACAAAGAACGAAACTGGTTTACTGGGTCGGCTGTGAGCATTGCCTTTGCCAAACGTGCGGGCGCAAATGCTGTCGTGGTTTCAGAAGCACTGTTAAACCATCTTCAGCAATTAAAAGGCTCCCTTATTCCGAAAGGAATACGAATCGATATTACCCGCGACTATGGCAAGACCGCGAACGATAAGGCCAACGAACTGCTTTTTCACTTGGCGTTAGCCACGCTCTCGATTGTCGTATTGATTGGCTTCACCATTGGTTGGCGTGAAGCCGGGGTAACCCTCATTGTTATTCCAACTACTATTCTCTTGACCATGTTTGCGGCCAATCTCATGGGCTACACCATTAATCGCGTGAGCCTTTTCGCGCTCATTTTCTCGATTGGCATTTTGGTTGATGACGCCATTGTTGTGATCGAAAATATTGCGCGACATTGGGCAATGCAAGATGGCCGTAGTCGCATGCAAGCAGCGATTGAGGCCGTCGCCGAAGTGGGGAACCCCACCATCGTTGCGACCCTAACCGTCATCGCCGCCCTGTTACCGATGATGTTCGTCTCAGGCATGATGGGGCCATATATGGCTCCTATTCCGGCCAATGCTTCCGCCGCCATGCTGTTTTCTTTTTTTGTCGCCATGGTGGTTGCCCCTTGGGCCATGCTCAAGCTCTCCAACCGCCAGAACGGGACGCACGCGCCTCACGGTGGAGAAGATGTGTTGGCAAAATTATACCGTCGTGTCGCCACGCCAATTCTGCATTCGCGCCGCCGAGCGTGGTGGTTTCTGGGCACAGTCGGGATAGCAACCATCCTTGTTTGCGGTTTATTTGCAACCCGCAGTGTGACAGTCAAATTATTGCCGTTTGATAATAAATCCGAAGTTGAAGTGATGCTTGACTTGCCGGAAGGCGCAAGCCTTGAAGACACTGAAAAAGCCTTACTCTCTGCCGCGCACATCGTGGGCAGGACGCCCGAAGTGCTGTCGATCCAGGCCTATGCCGGAACGCCTGCGCCATTCAATTTTAATGGCCTCGTAAGGCATTATTATTTGCGCGAGCAACCCGAATTGGGTGAATTGCAAGTCAATCTCGCGGACAAGGCCGATAGAAAACGCAGCAGTCACGAAATCGCACTGGATATCCGTAATCAGCTGAAAGCGTTGACTTTGCCGGCTGGCAGCGTCGTCAAAGTCGTCGAGGTTCCTCCCGGTCCGCCGGTACTGTCCACGCTCCTCGCTGAAATCTATGGCCCCGACGTGGCTACACGGCGTGCCGTGGCTGAAGAAGTTAAAACAATTCTTCATTCAGTGCCTTATATCGTCGATATTGACGACTCTTTTGGCCAGCCAAGGCCACGTCTGCGCTTATCAATTGACCAGGATCGCCTGGAATATTTTGGTGTCGAACAAAATGATGTCTATGACACTTTAGGGGCACTTCTAGGGGGAACCACAATTGGCTATTCCCATCGCGGCGAGGATCGTAATCCCATCGCGATTGTTATGCGCCTTCCGAAGCAGGATTTAACGTGGTCGCAACAGCTTGGTGCAACCCCAATTCCAGCCAATGCGCTTCCCGGTAACCGCTCCATCGTTGAGCTTGATGATGTCGTCCATGCCAGCAAAGAACTTGGCTCCTCGGTAATCTTCCGGCGCGATGGGCATTACGCCGATATGGTCACCGCCGAACTCGCTGGTGCCTATGAGGCTCCTATTTACGGCATGCTCGATATCAATAAACTTATAAATGAGCATGACTGGGGCACTCTGCCGAAACCCGTCGTGAGCTTACATGGTCAACCTGTCAGCGAAGCCAAGCCAACACTGCTCTGGGACGGCGAGTGGGAGGTGACCTACGTCACCTTCCGCGATATGGGCGCAGCATTTGCCATTGCGATACTCGGTATCTACATTCTGGTTGTGAGCCAGTTCAAAAGCTTCAAACTGCCGTTGGTCATTCTCACGCCCATACCGCTTACACTGATTGGTATCGTCATTGGGCACTGGATTTTCAACGCACCCTTTACGGCGACATCGATGATCGGATTTATAGCTTTAGCCGGGATTATCGTACGCAATTCCATTCTTTTGGTCGATTTCATCCGCCATGGAGCGGGTGAAGGCAAGACACTGCGTGAAGTGCTTTTGGATGCTGGAGCGATCCGTTTCCGCCCGATTTTACTGACTGCTTTAGCGGCGATGATTGGTGCGGCGACAATCCTGCTTGATCCGATTTTCCAAGGACTGGCTATCTCGCTTTTGTTTGGTTTAGCGTCTTCAACAGCACTTACTGTCCTAGTTATCCCGGCGATCTACGTCGTCTTACGGGACGCAGATGCGGTAGTAAGAAAGGCCGCCTAATGGATTGGAATGAACGCTACAACTCAAACGACTATCTTTTTGGCAAAGAACCAAGCCAATTCTTGATAAAGCATACTCAATTCCTTTCCTCAGGCAGAAAGGCACTCTGTGTAGCGGACGGCGAAGGTCGAAACGGCGTTTGGCTCGCAGAGCAAGGAATTGACGTTCACGCCATCGATGGTTCATCTGCAGCTCTTGAAAAAGCCAATCTGCTCGCGGCAGAACATGGGGTCACGCTAACACTTGAGCAATGCGACGTGATGAATTGGCATTGGCCAGAAGCTGTTTATGACTATGTCATTGGTATTTTTATACAATTCTCAAAGCCACCAGCGCGGGACCGAATATTTGCTGCTATGAAAAACGCCCTTAAACCCAACGGGCTAATCTTCCTGCACGGCTACACTCCACAACAACTTGAATTCCGTACCGGCGGCCCCTCAGAAGTTGAAAACCTATACACAGAAGAATTGCTCCGTCAGAGTTTCGAAGATTTTGAAATTATCGCGCTGCAATCATATGAGACGCAAATATGCGAAGGTACAGCCCATGTCGGCACTTCGGCTCTGATTGATCTCGTGGCCCGCAAGTTATAGTAACGGCAAACAGTGCGTGCCTCCTGTTTCGTACGAAATTATTACAGTGTAATAAAATTCATAATAAGACACGGGATAATTAGAAACATCTCGCCAATTCATGGAAGCTAACGCATTGAATGTGTTCAGCCGAATGGCTTTCACACGGTAGGGGTCGTAGGTTCAATCCCTACTGCACCCACCATTCTTTTCAAAGATTTAGATTTTAGCGATTACCTATAACTGTCTCAACCTATAGCCCACGCCCGCCTCGGTCATAATATGCCGGGGGTGCATAGGGTCATCGTCTAATTTCTGGCGCAAGCGCTGGACTTGCATGCGCAGCTGATGATTGTCCTCATTAGTGTGCCTCCCCCAGACTTCTTTCAATAGCTGGGCATGGGTTACCACCTTGTCCGCGTGCTTGATTAGGATAACAAGCAGCTTATACTCCGTCGGCGTCAGATGAATTTCATCATTCTTTACGAGTACGAGCCGTTTTTCCAGGTCAACGGATAAATCCTGGCTCTCAAAAACCGCTGATCCCGCACCAATATTCTGACTGACACGGCGTAACGCCGCCTTGAGCCGTGCTAGTAATTCCGCCGTGCTGAAAGGTTTTGTCAGGTAATCATCCGCACCCAGTTCAAGAGCATTCACCTTGTCTTGCTCCTGACCGCGCGCGGAAAGAACGATTATTGGGGCTACCCCGTCCTGCCGCACTGCCTTGATGACTTCCAGCCCGTCCATGTCGGGCAAACCAAGATCAAGTATGATAATGTCTGGCTTATAAAGCGCCACAAGACGAATGCCTTGTTTACCGCTCTCGGCAAAGATTGGCTTGTAGTCATGCGCAGTCAGAGTCGCCTTGAGAAATTTGGTGATTTCCTGTTCGTCCTCGACGATCAGGACGCAAGGCTTGTTAGGGCTGGTCATCGGCGAGCTCCTTTGACGCAGCTACGATAGGCAGCGTGAAATTGAAATTCGCACCACCTTCGGGCGCACGCTCCTCCCATATTTCGCCCTTGTGTGCTTTAACAATTCCGGCACATATGGCAAGGCCAAGACCCGTTCCTTTGTGAGCATACTCTTTGTCGATGGCATAGAATTTGTCGAAAATCTTGCGTTCAAGTCCCGCAGGAATACCGGAGCCGTTATCAGCAATCTTGACCAATATGTCCCATCGCACCTGCTGCGCGGCGATGGTGATAGTGCTGCCCTGTGGGGTATATTTAGCGGCGTTCTCAATAATATTGGTGAAGACCTGTTCAATCATCATGCCGTCCACCATGACCATGGGCAAATCCTTGGCGATATGCGTCACGATCCGATGCCCGCTTAAGAACGGCTGAAGTCGTGACAGGACAGCGCCGAGCAATTCTTCCAGATAATAGGGCTGGAGATTGAGCCGTAGCGTACCGGATTCAAGATTGGTCACATCAATCAGGTTAGCAACAACTTTGGAAAGCCGGTTTGCTTCGCGATTGATGCCCTGCGCAAGTTCGATGATAGTTGCCTTGGGAATGAGGTCGCTTTCCGCCATGATCGTGCTGCTGGAACCGACAATCGAAGCTAATGGCGTCCGCAGGTCATGCGAGACGGAGCTTAACAGGACATTCCGTAATTTTTCGCGTTCGGTTTCGATTTTGGCCTCTTCGGCGGCGTCCGCCGAAGCCACGCGCTCAAAAGCCGAGGCAAGAAGGCTAGCGACAATCTCCAGCGATGCAATTTCGTCTGCGGTAAAGTCACGCGTAGCATCCTCCGGTGTCACGCCCATCGCACCTCTTGTGCCTTCACCTGTGACCAAAGGAAAATAGAGTCCAACCGCACTCGGCATCGTCATTGTGTCATGCCCAGTCATTTCTGCATGGTCAAAACACCACTGCAGCGCGCTCATTTCCTTTACGTCGTCGAAACCGGGTAAATGTCCAGCGACAGGGGTTAGCTTATCGTTCGAAACCCATATCGTCACATGAGCTTTGAAAATTTCTTCGATGTGATTTGCTGCTGCTTCGGCCATATCGCGATAGTCGCGCATCGAAGCCATGGCGCGGGTCAGGGCATAGAAAGTACGGGTGTCATACTCACGTTTACGCGCCATAATCGCCTGTAATCGCAACTTTGACGCCTGACCAGTGATGACAAAATTCGTGATCAGCATGACGGAAAAGGTCATCCAATAAGACTGGTCGTAGAAATTGAAGGAATAGCGCGGCTCGATAAAGAAAAAATTGAAGGCGTTCACACTTAACAGAGAATAAAAAATGGATGGCCCCAACCCGAAGCGTGCGGCGACCATCACACCTCCGATCAGGTAGATCATGACTTGGTCAATGGGCCTGAGTACCGCGTCGAGCGCTAATCCCGCCAGTGTTCCTGCCGCGACCGTGCCCGCGCCCAGGACATAGGGTTTCACTTCGAACCTGAAAGGATCGGGTAGTTTAGCGATCTCCTTAAGCAAGTACGGTTTGCCGGTAACAACATAAACGTCAATGGCGTCGCCACTGGCCCGCATGATCTTGTCCGTAAGCGACCCGTAGAGGAAATCCAGCAATCTTGATTTGGTCGGCTTGCCCACAACGATCTTGGTAATACCTTTAGCGCGTGCGTAATTCATAATTTCAATGACGGGGTTATCACCCTGCAATACGATGGTTTTTCCCCCGATGCGTTCAGCCATACTCATGGCCATCTGCACGGCACGCTTGCCATGCTGGTTGAGGCGATGATGCCGCGCATTTTCAACATAGACTGCGATCCATGGTGCTTTCAGCCCATTGGCAAGGCGCTTAGCCGAGCGTACAAGCCGAATAGAAAGCGGCTCCGGGCCGATGCAGACCATAATCTTGTCCGCAACCGGCGCGACATCGCGCATACCTTCTAGAATACGATAGTCACCCATCTGCGCATCGACGCGTTCGGCGGTGCGGCGCAGGGCAAGCTCACGCAAAGCGTTCAAATTACTCTTCTTGAAGAAATTTTCGGCTGCGCGGGCGCGAACATCTTCCCCAATATAAACCTTACCTTCACGCAGACGCTTAAGCAGCTCATCAGGTGGAATGTCGACCAGCACGATATCGTCGGCTTGATCGAATAATGCGTCCGGAACGGTTTCCTTGACGGCAACGCCGGTAATCCCGGCGACAAGATCATTGAGGCTTTCAATATGTTGGACGTTTAAGGTTGTATAGACGTCGATCCCGGCTTTCAGCAGTTCCTCTATATCCTGCCAGCGCTTGGGATGACGCGACCCCGACGCATTCGTATGAGCCAACTCGTCAAGTAGGAGAATGCCCGGTTTACGTGCCAACGCGGCATCAAGATCAAATTCCTGAACCGTCACGCCGCGGTGCAAAATATCGCGTCTGGGGATGGCAGAGATACCGTGCAGAAGCGCCAGGGTATCCTCGCGGCCATGTGTTTCGACAATACCAATAACGACGTCAATGCCTTCCTTGAGACGCTGTCGGGCATCTTCAAGCATGGTATAGGTTTTGCCCACGCCAGGACTACCGCCAAAAAAAATCTTCAAGCGGCCGCGTTGCGAGTCCGTCGCGTTGACGGCATGAAGCAAAGCATCGGGATCGGGGCGTTGACCGATTCTATTCATGCCTCATAGCTTACCATCCAGATCAAGATTCAGCATCAGAACGTTGACACGCGGTTCGCCGAGGATGCCGAACTGCCGTCCTTCGGTATGTTTCTCAATCAGCGCTGCGATCGTTTGCGCTGACATATTGCGCTCGCGGGCGATCCGTCCAGCCTGATAAACAGCAGCAGCCGGTGAAATATGCGGATCAAGGCCGCTGCCAGATGCCGTCACAAGATCGACCGGGATTGACAATTTATTGTCGGGATCGGCAGTTGTAAGAGCGTCAATACGCACCTTAACGGCATCCAGCAAAGCCGGATTGGCCGAACCGTAATTGCTGCCGGAGGAAGATGCTGCATTATAGGCAACTGGCGCAGTCGCTGAGAGACGACCCCAGAAATATTTCGGTGCAGAGAAACTCTGCCCGATAAGCTCCGAACCGAGCAGCTTGCCATTTCTCAGGATCAGACTGCCCTCGATTTTCAGAGGAAACAGCGCCCGCGCGGCAACAGTCGTCACGCCAGGGTAGACAATACCAAGCAAAAACGTAAAAAGGATAAATAGTCCAACACTGGTTTGCAGATGCTTGATCATGTCAGGCAACTCCTACAGCATGCAACAGCATGTCGATGATCTTGATACCGATAAAGGGCACGCCAATTCCACCAAGCCCGTAAACGACAATATTGTGCCGCAACAGGCTTGACGCCCCGATGGGCCGGTATTTCACACCGCGCAGCGCCAGCGGGATCAGGAATACGATGATGAGTGCATTAAAAATGACGGCGGAAAGTATGGCGCTGTATGGAGTCGTCAATCCCATAATATTTAATGCTGCCAAAGCAGGATAAGTGCTCATGAAAGCTGCCGGAACAATAGCGAAATATTTGGCAACATCGTTGGCGATGGAGAATGTCGTCAAAGCGCCGCGAGTCATCAACAGTTGTTTGCCAATTTCCACAATCTCAATCAGCTTAGTCGGGTTGGAGTCGAGATCGACCATATTGCCCGCTTCTTTGGCAGCCTGCGTTCCCGTGTTCATCGCCACAGCAACGTCGGATTGTGCTAATGCTGGTGCGTCGTTGGTACCATCCCCCACCATAGCTACCAATTCGCCGCCTGCCTGCATCTTGCGGATATAAGCCAGCTTGGCCTCCGGCGTCGCTTGCGCAATGAAATCATCAACGCCTGCCTCTGAGGCAATTGAGGCCGCTGTCAAAGGATTATCGCCCGTGACCATGACGCTTTTAATGCCCATGGCGCGCAATTGCGCAAGACGTTCCTTGATATTCGCCTTGACGACGTCCTTGAGGTGAATGACCCCCATCACTTTACTGCCGTCGGCCACCAGAAGTGGGGTCCCGCCTTGACGTGCGATGGTTTCCACCTGCCGCGATACGTCATCTGGTACTGTCCCACCCAATTTCCTGACATGGGCTTCAATGGCGTCGCCCGCGCCTTTCAATATCTGCCTGTCCGCAAGGGCTATACCGCTAATCCGCGTTTCAGCGCTAAAGGGAATAAATTGGGCTTCTAGCGAAGCGAGCTGCGTCGGCGCTACGCCATATTGACCGCGCGCCAAAGCAACAATGCTCTTACCCTCCGGCGTTTCATCAGTTAGTGAGGAAAGTTCGGCGGTTTCGGCCAGTTTTTTTGCCTGCACCCCTTCGGCAGGAAAAAAAGCAACGGCCTGACGGTTGCCGTGCGTGATAGTGCCGGTCTTATCGAGCAGCAAAATGTTAACATCACCAGCAGCCTCAACCGCTCGCCCGGAGGTAGCGATGACATTTGCGGCAATCAGGCGGTTCATGCCCGCGATTCCTATAGCTGACAGCAAACCACCAATGGTTGTAGGGGCAAGACATACCAGAAGCGCAATCAAGACCGTGACACTAACAGCAGTCCCTTGCCCTGCGCGTTCAACAGAAAACAGCGAGAAAGGCAACAGTGTCGCACAAACCAGCAAAAACATAATCGTCATGGCCGCTAGCAGGATACCCAGCGCGATTTCGTTGGGTGTTTTCTGCCGTTTTGCGCCTTCCACCAAGGCAATCATTTTGTCCAAAAATGTCTCGCCAGGATTCGAGGAGATACCAACAACAATCCAGTCGGACAGAACCCGCGTGCCGCCCGTTACGGCATCGCGGTCACCGCCGCTCTCCCTAATGACCGGCGCACTCTCCCCGGTAATCGCGCTTTCGTCCACCGAGGCAATACCTTCGACAACTTGCCCATCGCCAGGAATAAGATCACCGGCCTCGACGAAAACCAAATCACCCTTCCTCAACTCATTCGCGGGGATAAGGACAGTTTGGCTTTTGTCACGCCCCCATGCCATGTGCTTTGCCGTCATTTGTTGGCGCGATTTTCTAAGCGCCTCTGCCTGCGCTCGCCCGCGTCCTTCCGCCAGCGCTTCGGCGAAGTTTGCGAAAATGACAGTAAACCACAGCCAAAATGCGGTCAAACCAATGAACCAGGCCGGTTCGCCAGTCGGATTGCTGAAGCTCGAGAAAAAAATACCGCTGGTGATGATCGACCCGACATAGACCACAAACATCACCGGATTGCGCATTTGGTAATGCGGCATCAATCGCGTAAAGGAGAGCCTAACGGCTTTGGAAAAGTCATCCGTGTCTATGATGCTTGTATTATTTGTGGGATTCATTTTCATAGCTTACTTCCCAATAAGATGAAAATGCTCTGCGACCGGGCCAAGCGCCAGCGTCGGAACGAAGGTCAGTACGCCGACCATGACGACAATGCACGCAAGCACTAGAACGAAAAGCGGCGTCGAAGTCGGCAAGGTACCTGCTGATGGTGGCACGGCGTTCTTGGACGCCAGCGATCCAGCAATCGCCAACGCAGGGATCATGACCCAATAGCGCGACAGCAGCATGGCCAGGCCTAATGTTGTATTATAGAAAGCATTATTGGCTCCCAGACCGGCAAACGCGCTGCCGTTATTATTTCCGGCTGAGGAAAAGGCATAAAGGATCTCGCTAAATCCTTGCGCACCAGGGTTATAGATGGTGGCTCTCCCTGCCTCGGACAAAACGGCAACTGCCGTACCGACCAGGACGGCGAAATGCGGGGCAAGAACGCCGATGCAAGCCATTTTGATGTCAAAGGCGTTTATCTTCTTGCCGAGATACTCCGGCGTACGCCCAACCATCAGACCTGCGATAAATACCGCGAGGATCACGAAGATCAGCATCCCGTAAAGGCCAGACCCTATGCCGCCGTAAATAACTTCACCGAACTGCATCAGTACCAGCGGCACCATACCACCAAGCGGTGTGAAGCTGTCATGCATGGCATTGACAGAGCCGTTTGAGGCGGCAGTCGTCGCCGAAGCCCATAATGCTGAATTAAGGATGCCGAAGCGGGTTTCCTTGCCCTCCATATTACCGCCCGCGTGCCCGGTGCTCGCGGCTTGATCGACACCAAGCACAGTGAATTGGGGATTACCCGCTTGTTCGCTGGCAAGGCAGAACAGCAGTAAAGGCATGAAAATGATCGTCATAACCGCCAGTAGCGCCCACCCCTGCCGCATATTGCCGACCATCCTTCCAAACATGCAGCAGCAAGCAGCGGGCAGCAACAGGATTGCCAGCAATTCCAGAAAATTAGTCAGCGGCGTCGGGTTCTCAAATGGATGCGCAGAATTGACATTGAAAAAGCCGCCGCCATTCGTGCCGAGCTGCTTGATCGCAATTTGCGATGCGACTGGGCCAAGGGCAATATTTTGTTCTGTTACGGGTGTAACGGCCTTGGTATTTGGGTCGGCCGTGCTGGTTGCTTCAAGCAATATTGCGTTTTCGTAGGGCTGGAATGTCTGAATCACGCCTTGCGAGACCAACAGCAGCGCTAGCACGAAAGTCAGCGGCAACAGTATATAGAGGTTCCCGCGTACGAGATCTGTCCAAAAATTGCCGATTTTATCGGTATTCTTTCGCGTAAAGCCCCGGATCATGGCGACCAAAACCGCCATTCCAACGGCAGCGGACAGAAAATTTTGTACCGTTAGCCCCACCATCTGGCTCAGATAGCTCATAGTGCTTTCGCCGCCATAGGATTGCCAATTGGTATTGGTAACGAAGCTGACGGCGGTGTTGAAAGCCAAATCTGGCGATGTTCCGGCCACATTCGCGGGGTTAAAGCCGAAATCGCCCTGCAAGCGCAATAGCGCGTATAAGCCAAGAAAGCTGACAGTACTAAAGACGATCATGGCGAAGCTGTAACGCTTCCAATTCATTTCTTCCGCCTGATCGATACCCGCGCACTTATAGAGAATGCGCTCCAACCCGCCGAAAACCGGGGATAAAAATGTTCTTTCACCTTCATAGACCTTTGCCATGAAGACACCTACCGGCTTTGCCAGCACGAACAGAACGATGAAATATAGCAGCAATTGCAACCAGCTATTGCCGGGGATCAAGGCTAGAGTCATGGGAAAATCTCCGGCTTCAGCAAAGCGACGAAGAGATAGATCATAAGCACCAGCGCAACGCCGCCCACGATAAGGTAAAGTACGGTCACGTCATGACTCCATCAATCGGCTGCTAAACACGACGAGTCCGACAGACAGGGCGAAAAAGTCGATTGCTAGAAAAATGTAAAGCGCGTCCATTGGCTTCCTTTCATAGTCAGGAAAAGCCTAGGGCGATTTACGTATCAGAAGTGTCTAAAGTGAAAAGGGCATAAAATCTGTTGGAAATTCAACGTGTTCACCAATGACCAATTCAGCCTTTTTGTGATAGGAAACACATTACACTGTAACGTAAAATATGGGGAAGCATGGGAATTGTGGAAATGTTTATGCTATTCAATGCATCCAGTGCATTGATTACGTTATGTTGGACAAGCTTCACACGGTAGGAGTCGTAGGTTCAATCCCTACTGCACTCACCAATCTTAACAACGGACTAGCTGTTTTCAGCGCCGAGCTATTTTGAGTCATCATGACTCAAATAGTTAGCGTTTCATCAAGTTCACAAGTTTCCCATCGCCGCAAGTGATGACCACCACTATCATCATGACAATACGCGGCCGGATTAGATAGTCGGCAGAGCTCTCCTTACCCAAATCTATTTCTTTGTAGGCACAGCAGATTCTGATTTATTCGAGCGCAACGCCTGCGCTTCATGAAACGCTAATTCTGCTCGATTAGAATCGCCAAGAGCCTGGTAGGCTAAACCTAGATTATGCCAAGAGTCAGCATCGCTGGATCTATAAACTACAGCATCGCGTAACCACCAGACTGCGACAGCAAAATCGTGAGCTTGAAGCGCTTCATAGCCCCAGCCAGCCTCGGCACGACCTCCAAAATCAGATTTGTTTAAGACCGGCCTGAATATTGTTGCCCCAAGCACGCTCAGCAAGACGAAACATACGATACATGATTTTAATAGATATTTCGCTCTGGTGGAAACCTTGTAGCAGCCAACAAGAACCCCAAGCGCTAAGCCAGCAGCATGCGCAATATTACCGATATTCAACTGAAAAACGTAGCGCGCAAAAATGCAAATCACAAACAAGCCAAAAAATACTAAAGAAACATCCTTATTAACGACATCCCGAAAACGATCATCATACCGAGCGACAATCCAAAGCATACCAAAGAGACCGTATAGAACTCCGGAAAAACCTATTCCCCCCTCATCAAAAGCAAATTCCAAAGCTCCGGAACCAATTCCAAATAATAAAATCAGCAGAATGAAGTTTAGCTTCCCGTAATTTTTTTCTACTGATGGCGCAAATACCCATAACCAATACAAATTAAACGCGAGATGCAGTATATCACCGTGAATAAAGCCACCTGTAAAAAGTCGCCAAAGTTGACCACGTCGAATTTCAGCTGTTTCAAACAAACACGAAACATCAACCTTTGCCCACCAGGCAACCGTGATGCCGATAATGAGCAACGTAATGAGCAAAACCGCAGGATAGCACCTGAATTCTTGTAGCTTCGGGATTTGTGGTATCACGGTGCCAAACATTCACCAAAGCTCAAACTAGGATGCCCTGCTGTATTTTAAGATTCATGGGCAAGAACAAATTTAACACGCGGCCATCAAAATGACAGACACTATCTAATGAATGGGTACATGTTAAAGAAGTGAAATCTGTGGTGGCGGCCAATGACCTACTGCCAAAGCTTGGCAATTTATCGGAGAAGTTTGAATGCGCTCTTTACTGATAAGAATGATCCTCGTTTGTGTGCTGCTATTTTCCGGCACCGATAGTTTTGCTGCCACTTCTGAATTTATTTTCAAGAACCATGGGCAGGTCGTAAAAAAGCTTTCACTAAAGGAAATAACGACCCTTGTTCCGCCTGAGGAAAAATCCATCGTCGATGCGCTAGCACTAACCACCATTATTTATAAGGTCGTCTCATTAACGGCGCTTCTCGAGAAAGTTTACGGGCAACAAAGCAAGGAAGCTGAAGGAATACTATTCACTTGTTCCGATGGCTTTCAGCCCTTCTTGCCCCATGAAACTTTTAGCCGCGTGCCGGCCTATCTGGCCTTCGAGCGTGTGGGTCAAACAGACTTTTCTTTGGTCAACAAAGCAGAGGCTAACAAGACCATTCAATTGGGGCCTTATTATCTGGTGTGGGAGGCAGGCAATCAATCCGCAACCGAGGATTGGGCTTATCAGATTGTGGGGCTTGATTTGATAAATTTTGCCGACCGCTTTCCTCAAACGGCACCGTCAGCCGACAGCGCGCTAAGCGTTAAACGCGGGTTTATCGCTTTTAGTAAAAACTGTATCGCTTGTCATACCGTCAATGGTGAAGGCGGCGGTAAAGCCCCGGAGCTGAATTTTCCTGTCAATATCACGGAATATTACAATGAAGGCTGGCTGAGGAAATGGATCGAGAATCCTAACGCTATTCGCTTGAATGCGTCCATGCCACCTTTGGGTGTCGCAGCGAATGACAGGGAGGCCGTGATCACCGACCTGATCGCTTATTTGAAAGATATGGCCAAAAACAAACGTGTTCCAAAATAGCAGAGGCTTGCGCTGGTCGTGCTTGAGCCTGGCCAATCGGCATCATTGATACAATGACACCACCAAGAAAATCAATAACATGGCTTTGCTACATTTAAACAAAGAAACGAGCCTGCCGATCATAAACCAAATGTTATAAATACGCTCCACCACATTTTGTAATGAACTTACCCAGATATATTCTGTTCTGTAACATTAAATATAGGGATCAATAACCAACTTATGATAACCACATGACCTTGTTGGGCAACGCATCAAATAAATTGCTTGGTGAACGTGTACGTCAACGGCGTAAGGATCTCGGAATAAGCGCCGAAGCTTTGGCTGTAAAAATGCGTAAACAATCTGGAACAACTACAACCCAAGCCGAAATTTCTTCTCTTGAAAATGGAAGAACAAAAACATTTCGTGAAATGGTTGCGCTGGCAAAGGCGCTTGAGATTAGTAGCAATGAACTGCTCGGGGATAATATCCCTCAGCCTGAAATAAAGTATTGTGGCAAAGACCCCAAACGTATTTCACAAGATCCGCACACTGTTCCTATATTAGGTCACAGTAGTATTTTATCTGACGGTAATGCGGCTCAGATAAGTGAGCATATCGGCACCGCACCGCGACACCCCAAACAAGAAGGAATACGTCATGCCTTCGCAACTTATGTTTCAGGCGACAGTATGGAACCACGTTTCCATCAAGGCGAATTAGTCTACTGCGTATCAAATATCCCACCCAAAACAGGCCAGGACTGCTTAGTAGAGTTGAAAAATGGCCAAACCTATACCAAAGAATTCGTAAGTTGGTCGAATGGCAATATAATTTGCCGCCAGCATAAACCATCAGAGACATGGACCCGGTCGGCAAAAATAGTCGCTGCCGTCCACGTCATTGTTGGACGATGATCGCGCCATTTATTGTCCAGTATAAATTACCCACTCGTAATTCTGAGGAAGCTAGATTTTCCAACTGGTGTATGAATATGACTAATACGTAACTACCCTCACTCAACCCCCAGCAATTCCACTTCAAAAACCAGCACTGAGCCAGGCGGAATCAGCGGCGTTGGGCTGCTCTCGCCATAGGCCGTGTCTGCCGGACAAGTCAGCTTCGCCTTGCCGCCAACTTGCATTTTTTGAATCCCCTGCGTCCAGCACGGAATAACCCCGCTTAAGCTGAAGTTCGAAGGCCGACCACGATTATAAGAACTGTCAAACTCAATACCGCTAATCGTCGTCCCACGATAATTGACGCTGACACTGCTGCCCGCCGTTGGCGTCGCGCCCTCGCCTTTCTTGATAGTCTGAACCAACACCCCAGAACTCAGCTTTATCGTGTCCACTTCCTTTTCAGCCTTTGCCAAAAAGGCTCCCGATTCCACGGGGCTAGCTGCCTGGCTCGGCAGGGCAGCACAACAAAACAGAGCAGTCAGGCAAGCAGCAGCAATACGCATGGTTAGTTCCTCTTAAGACGGTCTGATGGAGAATCTAAGCTTCATGCTACGATAAACATAGACGTTGTCACCATCGAATAGTGATAGTCCAATGGCTGTGTGCTGCATATATTGTAGTCTATCTAGACGCCACACACTGTCGCAACACTTTGAAAGCTGTAACAATTAATATGCTCAGCCCTCGCGTCCCCCAGCCACGCATACTTATTTATCTCCTTACTCTTTCGTCTGGCCTTGCGGCGCTTTCGTGGGAGGTCATCTGGCAAATTAAGGCGTCGCTAGCGCTTGGCGTCTCCGCCTGGGGTACGGCCATAACGCTGGTAGCCACTATGGGTGGGATGGGTATCGGCTCCCTGCTCATGGGGCGCGCTTTGCAGCATGGCAGCAAAATCCCGCCGCTCAAGCTCTATGCCGCGCTCGAAATCATCATCGGACTGTCCGGTTGTTTGCTGAGCGCCGGGTTTGCCGCCGTCGCCCAGCTCGATAGCTGGGTTTATGCGGCTACCCCTGCTTTCGCCCCCCTGGCGCACGTGAGCGGTATTGTTCTGGTACTTGGTATACCAACCCTCTGCATGGGGGCTACGGTGCCGGTCTTCGGGCTGGTGGCGCGGCAATATGGTTCCTCTATCGCTCTGCTATACGGGCTCAATACGCTGGGTGCTGCCCTGGGCGCGCTCGTCGCCGCCTTCATCCTTCTCCCGCTGGGCGGCATCCAACACAGTATTTTCACCATCGCCGCTATCAATCTTGGCGTCGGGTTGGCAGCATATATCTTAGCGCAAGCCAAACACAGCCCCGTGATAGCGGAAACAATCGCAACCTCACAACAAATCACCAATGTTGCGAATCCTACATTTTCAGCACAGTTTTGTGTGGCCATAACCGGCTTCAGCACTTTTTTGCTGCAAGTGGCCTGGTTCCGCTCCCTGACCGCAGCGTTTCAGAGTACAACAAGCGCCTTCGCAATTATGCTCTCAGCCTTGCTCCTGGCGTTGGGCATTGCGGCGGCTATCGTGCCCATTCTCAAGAAAATGCAAGTCTCGCTCGGAATGATTGTGGGAGTCGCTGGCGCGCTCATTCTCGTCGCCACGCCGCTTGTCGAGCGTTTTGATTTAATTCCATATCGCGCGCCGCCGCTCAATGTCGTTGATTGGTTCGTTTATACATTGCTCGTCATTGGCCCACCCGTCGCACTGCTTGGCGTCGCCCTCCCTTGGCTACTCAGCGAACAATACACGCCGCGACAATGGAGCAGGCTCTATACGCTGAATACTTTGTCAGCGATTTTTGGGGCGCTGACCGCCGCCTGGCTCTTACTGCCAACGATAGGCTTTGCCCGTACTGCCTGGATTGCCGGAACTTTAGTTATCATAGCGGGTCTTGTACTCAGCATACCACGGCAGCGTTGGCAGACCGGCGCGCTAGGCATTATCGCACTCATCATCGCCATCGCGGGAGAATCCGGCGTTGGGCGCACCCATGTGCAAGGCTGGGTCAATATTGGGCGCGTGCCGCAAAAAATCTTAGAATATTATGAAGGACCGGAGGCGACAGTCTCAGCGATTGCATATACGGACGGCAATGCACTCGTCATCAACGGCTTTGTCGCCGCGACAGAGTTTGCCGCTTCGCACTACATGCCATGGATGGGGCATCTTCCGATGATCGCGCACCCGAGCCCCAAGCAAGCTTTGGTCATCTGCTTTGGCACGGGCCGCACCGCCAACGCCGTGCGCCAAGAAACGCTTGAAACCGTTGATATCGTCGATATCAATGCGCGCGTTTTCAAACTGGCGCATAATTTCCCGCTCAACGAAGCCGCGCTTGATGATAAGCGTGTTCACCCAATCGTCATGGATGGACGCGCCTTTTTACGGCGAACAACAAAAATCTATGATGTCATAACGCTTGAACCCATGCCCCCGACCTTCGCTGGTGTCAACGCGCTCTATGCACAAGAATTTTACCAGCAAGCAGCAGACCGTCTAGCCCCTGACGGCATCATCGCGCAGTGGCTACCTTTCCACCTTGTGTCACCACCCTATGGTGCTGCGATTGCCCGAACCTTTCAGAGTGTCTTCCCCAATAGTCTACTATGGATAGACCCTATATCTGGCACAGGCATATTGCTCGGCAGCAAAAGCCCCGCGCCCACCATTGGCACACAGTGGCCAGGTTTTGCGCGCACTGGCATCAAACGGGATTTAAGCGAGACCGAAGTGCGATCCGGAGTTAGGCTTACCCCAGCTCAAATGCAACGGTATGGGCAGAACAGCATAATTGTAAGCGACGATAACCAAGTCCTATCTTATGGTGCTGCCTTAAGCTTTGTTTACGGCGGTAATAGTCGCTTCCCGAACGAGGCCTATCAGCAAGCCTTTCAGCGCGCTGCACAACAGCCATGAAAGTAATTATGGGCAGCCCTCTTTCACCTAATTTGAATATTGCGCTAATATACCGTTCTGGATTTTATTAATTTCATTATTTTTGGTTATTGCGATGTCGACGTCAGGGATTGTTTCGCGCTTTTACGGCGCTGATACTTATGTGTGGGATCAAAATTTCGACGGCCTCAACCGGCTCGTGCATGACCACAATCAAAAGGCGCCCCAGACGCTTGGCGATATCGGCAGAGGCATCGCCTGCGCCATCGATCAGCAGCTGGTGACGGGGCGTTTCAATCACGTTGCCACCACGTTGCACAAGCTTGAAAAAATCCAAGATTCGTTGAAAACGACGCCCGATACGCCAAGCCTCGCGCAAGCTTTTCCCGTGGTTTTAGCTGCTTATATGCAAAACCAGCTTGAAGAAGTTGGTGCCGTCAATGGCGCGCGCGCCACGAAACGCGCTAATTTTTTCAAGACGCTCCGCATTCTTCGCGATCACCCTGACTTGCTGAAAAAAACCCAGCAGCATTTGGCATCGCAAAAAACTTATCTTGGCTTTGCACTTGCATCAGATACCACCTGCCAGCCGAACCCAACTACGGCAAGCCCCTATGCGCCGCAAGTGGTCGTTACGCTGCGACAGGGGAAAATTCTGTCCTATTTTGATGATACACAAGGGCAGCGCAACACCATCATGCGCGGCACGCCAAAGGATATTGTGACCGCCGCGCACGACCAGACCCAGGGCGGCAGTTTCCGACAAGCCGCTGTGGTTCTTTGCGCGATGTTTGATGGCTTGATGCAGCTAAGGCCGCAAGCCCCAACCGCCAAGGAAAAAGCGACAGTCAAAACCAATATGCTGCGTTTGAAAGAGCTGATTAATCCGCCGAAGCGCAAAAAGCACGCTGACCCAGGCTATCTGCTTAAGCAGCAGTTCTACGCCAAAGGCGGTCGCGTGCCGCGGGTATGGTAGATTATAGCCCCTGCTGCAGCGCCTTGACGAATTCCGAGAGGCCGACCTGCCGGCGACGTTTGAGGCGTTCGCTATGCAAAATGGCCTGAATATGCGCCACGCTGGCGTCGAGATCGCGGTTGACGATGACGTAGTCATATTCCGCCCAATGGCTCATCTCGTCCGCCGCCTTCGCCATACGCCGCGCAATTTCCTCCGCCGTATCCTGTGCGCGCGTATGGATGCGCCGCTCCAACTCGCGCCATGACGGCGGCAGAATAAACACGCTCACCAAATCATCGCGAGCTTTTTCCACCAGCTGCTGCGTGCCCTGCCAATCGATATCAAAGAGCACATCACGTCCCGCTGCCAAATGCGCTTCCACAGGCGCGCGCGGTGTGCCGTAATAATTGCCGAAGACTTTAGCGTGCTCCAGCAATTCGCCACGATTGACCATCAGGTTGAATTCGGTCGTGTCATGAAAGAAGTAATGCGTGCCATGCAGCTCGCCCGGGCGGCGCTGCCGCGTCGTCACCGAGATGGAGAGCGCCAAATGGCTATCGAGCGAGAGCAGACGGCGCGAAATCGTCGTCTTGCCCGCGCCGGAAGGCGAAGACAGCACGAGCATCAGCCCGCGACGTTGAATTTCCTGCTCGGCATAAGAATCGGACATGGTCTCAAAGAACTGCTATGACAATTGCCTCATATATAACCGCTTTCGGGTGCCATGCAAAATCCTAAACATATCGCCATCACCGGCGCCTCGAGCGGCCTGGGTGCCGCCCTGGCGCTGGCCTATGGCTATAATGGCACCGTGCTTTCGCTGCATGGCCGTGATGCACAGCGACTGGCGCATGTTGCCGACCGTGTGCGCGCCCACGGCGCGACGGTTGATATCCATAGTGGCGATGTCACCGATGCTGCCGGCCAGCAAGCCTGGCTGACTGCCCGCGCCGCCATAGCCCCGCTTGACCTTGTCATCGCTAATGCCGGTATTTCGGCAGGCACCGGCAGCGGCGGCGAAAACCGCGAACAGGCGGCAGCCATTTTCTCCGTTAACGTGCAGGGCGTCGTTAATACCGTCCATGCTGCCCTGCCCGCGATGCGCGCGCGCGGCAAAGGGCAGATTGCGTTGATGGCGTCACTCGCCGGCTTTCGTGGTTTGCCCAGCGCGCCAGCCTATTCCGCCAGCAAGGCTGCTGTGCGGCTGTATGGCGAAGCCCTGCGCGGCGAACTCATGGCAACAGGCATTGAAGTCTCGGTGATATGCCCAGGCTATATCAAGACGCCGATGACGGCAGTGAACAAATTCCCAATGCCGTTCATCATGTCGGCTGAAAAAGCAGCGCGTATTATTCAGCTGGGGCTGGCGCAAAACCGCGCGCGGATTGCCTTCCCCTTCCCGCTTTATGCCGCTGTCAAACTCCTGGCTACCTTACCGCCCGCCTGGACGGACGGCTTCATGGCGCGGCTACCAAAAAAACCTTAACCGCTACTCCGCCGCCGCGAGGTCAAGATTATCCGGCACGACACCGTCACGCACGGCTTCCGCCTGGCTTAGATCGACCGAAACCAGCTGCGACACACCCTTCTCGCTCATCGTCACACCGAAGAGCCTGTCCATCCGCGCCATCGTCAAACGCTGGTGGGTAATGACCAGAAAGCGTGTGCTGGTCTCGCGCGCAATATCGGCGACCAAATTACAGAAGCGGTCAACATTGCCTTCATCGAGCGCCGCCTCCGCTTCGTCGAGCACGCAGATGGGCGAAGGGTTGGTCTGGAACACCGCGAAGAGCAGCGCCAGCGCCGTCAGCGTCCGCTCACCGCCCGATAGCAGCGAAAGAATTTGCACCTTCTTGCCCGGCGGTGCTGCGAAAATCTCCAAGCCCGCTTCCAGCGGGTCTTCGGCATTGAGAAGCTGCAGGTGCGCCTTACCGCCACTGAACAGACGCGTAAACAATGTCTGGAAGTTCGTATCGACCTTCTGGAAAGCTTCCTGCAGCCGTTCGCGCGCTTCTTTGTTCAGCTGGCCGATGCCCTGACGCAGCTTGGCGATGGCCGAAACCAGATCGTCCTTCTCCGCCTGTAACTTGTTGCGATCAGCCTCAACCGTCTCGGCTTCAACCTCAGCGCGCAAATTAACCGGCCCCATGGCGTCGCGTTCACGCACATAGCGCGCCAGTTGTTCCTCCAGCCCGCTCATCTCCGGCATTGGCACGGCGGGATCGAGTTCGGCAAGTGGCAGCACATCTGTAGGCGCGCAGTTCAACTTTTCGGCAATGCTCTCGGTCAGAACACGGCAATGCTCCTGCGCCGCCGTGACAGCAGCCTCGGCACGCACACGATCTTCACGCGCATCAACCAACTCATTTTCATCGCGCTTCAAGCGCTGCTCAATTGCTGTCAGAGCCTGTTCAGCGCGCAGCAGCTCGTCAGTCGCAGCCGAACGCACGGTTTCCGCCGCCGTTGATTCATCAAGCAATGTCGCACGTTGCTCCACCAATTGCGTCGGCTTCTCGGCCAGAGCTACTAGCACAGCCTCCAGCTCCGTGATGCGGTTGGCGAGCGTTGCAATATGTTTTTCCGCCGCCGCCGTGCGGTTGCGCCAGCTATTGGTATCCCCGACCACCTGCTGTAACCGTGCTTCCAGGCTCCGCAAGGCCTGCGCCGCTGTTTCGCGCTTGCTGCGCCGTTCAATCTGTACCTGACGCTGTTCGGCTAGATGCAACCGCTTGGCATCCTGTTCCTGCCGCATAGCCGCCGTATCTGGTAATTCGGTAATTTCCGTCTGCGCCTGCACCTGTTGATGTTGCAATCCGGCTTCATCCTGTTCCAGATGCGCGAGCGCATCTGCCAGACCGGCCAGTTTGCTCATAGTCGCCGCAGCAGCCTGAGCATGACGCGCATGGTGCTGGCGCGCATCGTTCAGCGCCTTATAGGCCTGCTGCTGCGCCTGCCGTGCATCCTGCAACATCTGCAACGCCTTAGTACGTTCTTGCTCTGCCGTAGCGAAGGTTTCCTTCGCGCTCATCACCTTTATTTGCGCTGCAGCAATCTCAGACTGCAAGGCTTGCAACCGGTTGCGCTGCTGCAGCCGCACCGCCGTCGTCGTCGGCGCGCGCGGCGTGACGGTAAAGCCATCCCAGCGCCAGGCCCAGCCACTTCGGCTAACCAGAATTTGTCCCGGCTGCAGCGTTGCCGCCATCACCTGGCCTTCGTCGTCGCTTTCAACCAGCCCGATTTGCTGCAAGGCGCGCGCCAAGGCAGGCGGTGCCTGCACCAGCGCCGCCAACGGCGTGCAGCCATAGGGCAACGTCGGGGATTGCGCCAAGGGTGGCAAAGCACGCCAGTGCGTCGCAGCCTCAGTATCAAGCGGCGCGGTCAGCGCTTCGCCGAGCGCCCCAGCCAACGCGGTTTCCAACCCCGGCGCTACCTGCACCAAATCAAGCACCGGCTGGCTATCATGCGGCGGCTGCAGCAGCGCGCCCAATGCATCGGCTTCCGCCTGCAACTTGGTGGCTTGCGTCTCGCGCTCCTGCACCGTTGTGCGCGCCGCGCCATGCGCGGCTTCAGCCGTCTCCTGCGCGCCTTCAGCATTTGCAACTTGCTCCAGACGCTTGGCAACATCCTGCTCACAGGCGTCAATCATCGCCTGCGCCAAAACCAAGTCAGGCCGCGTCGCTTGATCCGCTTCCAGCTGATCGCGCTGCGCGATAAAGTCGGCGCGCCTTTGCTGGAGCGTGCGACGACGTTCTTCCAGCGTCGCTATCGTCTGGTGCAAAGCTTTTTGCTTAGACTCGGCTGCGGCAATCTCCTGAATAAGCGCCTGCAGCCCTTGTTCCAGCGTATCCACCACTTGGGTGATATCATCAAGACTACTTTGTAGCGTCGGCATCTCCGTCTCAAGCTGCGCCCGTTGCTCAGTAACGCGCTCCTGCTCCGCCGCGAGTGTCGCCAGCGCCTGCTGGGCATCCTGCTGCAAATGTTCTTCACGCGCTTTATCAGTCTGCGCCTGTTGCAAACGCTGCTGCTGCTGCTCGGTTTCCTGCGCCACGCGGCGCTGTTCGGATTCCAGCTGTTCGCGCGCGATGAGCAAACGCTGCACCGCTGCAGCAGCAACCGCCTCGGCCTGCCGCAAAGCCGGCAACACGGTCGCGGCTTCGGTGCGTTCCGTCGTGCTGCGCGTCACAACAGCGAGCAACTCATTCACACGCGTTTCCGCCGCGCGACACGCCGCATGACTCTGCTCGGTCTGCTGCTCGGCCGTCACCCAGCGCAAATGCGCCAACGCCGCTTCTGTGCGCCGTATATGGTCGGCAAGGTTGCGGTAACGCGAAGCCTGTCGCACCTGCGTTTTCAAGCTGCGCAGCTGGGTTTCCAGCGCGCCCAAAACATCATCAAGCCGTGTCAGATTCTGTTCCGCCGCCCGCAGCTTGAGCTCTGCCTCGTGCCGCCGTGCCTGCAGCCCCGCCGTGCCGGAGGCTTCTTCCAGAATCTGCCGCCGTTCCTGCGGCTTGGCGCGAATGAGCGCATCAATCTGGCCTTGACCGACCAGACTGGTGGAATGTGCCCCGGTCGCGCAATCTGCAAACAGCAACTGCACATCACGCTGCCGCACCGGACGCGTGTTGACCTTATAGTCCGAACCACCACCACGCTCGATTTGCCGTGTGACCTCGATTTTATCATCGTGATTGAACTCAGCCATCACTGCACGTGTGGCGTTGTCAAGTTCCAGCGACACTTCCGCCAGATTGCGCGCCGGACGCAAGGTCGTGCCGCCGAAGATGACATCGTCCATCGCGCTGCCGCGCATCCGCTTCGGCGCGGTTTCACCCATCACCCACCGTAAGGCTTCGACGAGGTTCGACTTCCCGCAACCATTCGGCCCGACAATCCCCGTCATCCCCGGACCAATCACCAGCTCCGTCTTATCAACGAAAGACTTGAAGCCGTGTAGCTTGAGCTTGGTGAAATGCAGCATACTGAACCTTATTTCTTGCCGTCAGTTTTCGGTTTTTCTTCCACCTTCAGCTCCGGCTTAGCTACGGGTGCTGTTGTGGTGGCGAGCAGAGCATCAATCTTGGCGGCAAATTGCTCGAAGGGCAGCGCACCCTCAACCTTGTCCTTGCCTTCGTTTAAGATAAAGGTCGGCGTCGATTCAACCTTATAGAGCTTATCGGCTTTCAAGCGGCCATCGGCAATCGCATCCATCAGCTTGTCGCTCTTGATACAAGCATCCACATCGGCTTGCCCCAGTCCGCCCAGGCGCGCATATTGCCCCAACGTCTTTGCCAAATCATCCTCATGCGCCCAGTTACTCTGGTTCTTGAAGAGCAACGTGATATAGGCATGGTAGCTGCTCTCCGGCATACAGCGCGCTACGGCTGCAGCCTTGAGCGCCGGACCATCGATTGGATAATCGCGGTAGATCATCTTAACCTTGCCGGTCTCGATATATTTCTCCTTCAGCTGCGGCAGAGTCTTTTCCTGAAACATGGCGCAGTGCCCACAGGTCAGCGAGGCATACTCAATGATTGTCACCGGCGCTTCGGCCTTGCCCAACACACGGTCTGGCAGCGCTGCGGCTTCATCCGGTGTCAGCGCATCTGCGTCCGACGCGAAAGCCAAAACAGCAACGACCAATGCCGCGCAACCCAACATTATCCGGCGTGTCATCATCATAGTGATTCTCCCTTAATTCCGTGATTTTAGCGGCATTTCCGCTTCCGGCTCAACAGCTTCAGCACCATACCAAGTGCCTGCAAGGCAGGAAACTGTTGATAACTGATGCATTTTCGAGCCTAAAGCCTGAGCATGGTTAAAATACGGCGGCTTAATGGCTTGGTGGCAACGGTTCGACCGTGGTGGCTGGTTCCGTACCGCTAATCCGCACCTTGAGCCGTGCCCCGTCGCTGATGCCGCTATTCGAGACCCGAAAGTTCGAACGGACATAGCCGTTGCTGGCCACCCGCCGCACCATATTGAGCGCCTCCGCCTGGCCAAGATTGCCCTCACGATGCCCGTGGCCAAGCGCATCGGGTAGCAAATCCTGCGGCGCAGCATGAGCCAGGTCCGTTCGCCCCAAATAAGACACCGCCAACTCGCGGAACACATAATCAAGCACAGAGGTCGCCATCTTTATGGCCTCATTACCCTCCACTACGCCGGAAGGCTCGAAGCGCGTGAAGGTAAAGGCTTCGACGAATTCCTCCAGCGGCACACCATGCTGCAGCCCCAGCGAGACGGCGATGGCAAAATTATTCATCAGCGATCGGAAGCTTGCACCTTCTTTATGCATATCTATGAAAATTTCGCCAAGGCCGCCATCTTCATACTCGCCCGTGCGGAGATAGACCTTATGCCCGCCGACAATCGCCTTCTGCGTATAGCCCTTGCGCCGATCTGGCAACCGCTCGCGTAATTGCGTCGGCATGGCAGGCAGCGGCGCGACGGCATGCTCAACCTTGGGCAAGCGCAGCGCTTCATCAAGCAGGGCGACAGGCTGCGCTGGCGCAGCCGCGCGCTGCAGGATAAAATTCTTCAGTCCGATTTCCACTGCGGTCTTGCGCAACGTCCTGACATCAGCTTCGGACGCCAAAGCCGGCAAGGCCAGCGGTGCAACGACCAACCCATCCGTGAAGGGCTGCATCGCGGCCGCCATACGCAAGACCGCAACGGGGCTCAGACCGCCCATACCGGCGCTATCCAGACAGGCGACGAGCGCGCGATGTTCCGGCTGCAGCCCCAGTATTTTATCGGGCGCGGTGCCGCCACAGCAATAGCCATTGGCGGCGGCGATTTCTGCCGCACTAAAGCCGAGCTTACCGAGAAAATCGAACGTAGGGTCCTCGCATTCAGCATCGGACAGGCCGAATTGTTTGGCACAGGCTGCTTGCCCCAATACCCACGGATGGGCGGCAAAGCGCACATCGGCAGCTTCGGCCAAGGCGGCTTCCAACCGCGCCAGCATGGCGTCGTCAAGGCCGCGTTCGCGCAGCGTGGCGTGGTTGATGCAGGGTGCCCCGCGCAAGCTGCGATGCCCAATGAGTTGCGCCACAATTACCTGCTGGTCAGCCGGATCATAGCCCAGACTATTCAGCACCTCCAGCAGCGCGGGCAGCGGGCGCAGCGCAAAACTTTCCGCACCGGTCTGCGCTTCTTCCACCAGCGCTGGGAGCGGCAAAATGCCCGCCGTAAAGGCATCGACCGGCAACGCAAGTGACCGGTCGGCATCAAGCGCCACACGGTGTAAATTACGTAGCCCCACCGTATGCGTCGTCTCGACCGCCTGATCCCAGGCACGACGCACAGCGGCGACCAGCGCCAAATCTGGACAATCGCTCAGCTGCAGGCCTGCGGGCACCAAGCTTAGCCCCTCAAAGCCCGACGTCTCGCCATAGGCAGCGCGGCGCTGATTCCGCATGACCCGCAGCACGGCTTCGCGCTGTTCGGGGAAATCCTCCGCCACGCCATGCGCCGCCGCAAGTTCGCCAGACGTCGTCGCCACAATACCGCCGAGCAACGCCGTTATGGCACCCGCCATAGCGCGCCCCGCCGCGCTATCATAAGCACAGCCAAGCGCCAGCAGGGTCGAAGCCAGATTATTGTAACCAAGCGCCAAAGGTCGCCGCGCCAATGTGCGGCGCGCGCTGAGCTCATCAGGATAGCCCACGTGCTGTAGCAGAATATCGAGCGCGATGGCGGTCAACCGCACGGCATGAGCGAAACCGGCCTGGTCAAAACCGCCGCCATCTTCCGCCGCGCGCACGAAGGGCAACAAATTCAGCGTGGCGCGCGCCAGACCGCAATGCAGCGGCAGCAGAGCTGCGCCGCTGGCGCTTAGCCCGCTTTCCGCCGCACCGGGCGCGCTGCTCCATTCTTTCAACGCTTGCGGCAAGAGCAGGCCGGGCTCGTTATAATGATAGAGCGCCCTGAGCACAGATGGGTCATCAGCCTCATCACGATAGGGAACAAAACTGCCAGGCACAGACCGCTCCAAACATTCTGGCGCCGGCTGCGGCACCGGCAGTTGCAATGCCGGTTGGCCAAGCGCAGCGCGCTCCAGAGTCGTCTCCAATAAACGTTCGCTGATGCCCTGTTGCCGTGAGGCAGCAAGCGCGGCTTCGGCCTGTGCGGTGCCAACCGCGTCATACAGCGTATCCAGCGCTTGCTGCAGCAGTCGGGTGCCAAGCGTTTGCGCGGTCACCTGCGCCGCCGCAATTTCCTGCGCCCCCAGCTTGGCAGCCAGCGCGGGATCGTCCGGCGCCAAGAGTGCGGGCCCTTCTTTGCCTCCGATGAATTCGAGAATATCCGGATTGAGATGAGCCAAGGGACGCACACGAATGCGCCCGCTGCGCGGGTCAATCCACACGCCCTCGCCCGCGCGCCCCTCAAAACCGTAAGCCCAACCGAGCCCCAACTCAGCCCAGCAGGCGGCAGGGAGCGCCAAGCGCTGGGTCGCCAGGAGATAGCGCCACTCATCGTAAAAAGCCTGCGCATCGGCCTCAGCCTTGAAATAGCCAGCCTTCCAGCCGGTATAAGTCAGCGCACCGGCCACACGGTCAAACAGACTTTTGCAGCTTTGTTCCGCCCCACGAGCAGTTTCAGCCTCCGCCACATCGGAGGGCACACAGCGCCAGAGCCAGTTCGGCACCGTGTTTTCCTCAACCGCTTTTAGCTTTTGTGGCACACCGCTGCGGCACAGCCCCTGCGCTAGAAGCGCACTGACCGCGCCATGCGACCAGTCGGCGGGGATTTCAACGCCAGTTAGCGTCGTCACCGCGCCAGAGACATCAGTCAACTCGACATCCGCCGTGACGAACGAGATGCGGGCATAAACATCTTCCTGGGCAACCGTGGTGAGACGTTGGATACGCAAAGCGAAGCCCCTTCCCTACTTGGCTTCACCCCGGCCTGGCGGGTGCAGGCACGCCGCGGGAGCGGCAAAGGACACGGGATGATTCCGGAAACGCAACGCTATATTCTGTAAGAGTGTGGATAAGCGAACACAAGATGTGGTTTGATGTACGACGCGCTTATCCACAAGAAAATGAGACGACTACAGGCAGCCGGCCATTAACCAAAAAAAACGGTCAGTTTTTTAGTTTCTAGGTAAAAGCCAACATTTCTGTAGAAATATTCGCAGCATTGTAAAAAACAACATTCACCGAGTATGAATTGTCCACTACGGCGATTATTGATCGCGTTATCGCGAATCTCATTTCAAACGGCGCGGTGACGCCACACCCGACGCCTGCGGATGTCGCGGGCGATGTCGCGCTCTTTCTGAACAACCCCACACAGCTGGCACCGGGAGCGGCGCCCCTCGTTCGCTTCCATCGCGCGATGCGGACACTGACGGAGCACGGAAAAGGCAATCATAAGGTCTTTCAGCGCTTCTTCAACTGGCAGCATGGATTTATCGCGCGTGGGCTTGAGGTTTATTTTCCGCAGGACGATTTCATTGCCTACACGCGCCTTGCCGCACCGAAGCTAACCGAAGGCCCCCTCCCCACGCTCTATAACGGCCTCGTGCAGGAGCATATCGACAAGGCCAGCAATACCCGCGCAGTGGCTTCCTTTCCTGTCGCCAAGCTACTGAGCGAGAGCGATTTGCCTGCCCGTGGCCTGCATAAGGAAAGCCGAGGCGATCTGGTGCGTGCCGGTAGGGTTTTGCAAGAAAATCCCGGACTGCTG
>JAGOHT010000073.1 GCA_017996055.1 Alphaproteobacteria bacterium | reverse complement strand
GTTTGTGCCTGCTTCAGGTACGGCTGGTATGGTTGGAATTGACTCTTGCACGTACGCAAGACCTTTCAACGGACGATGAGCGGGTGGGGCAGAACGCTCAGCCCCACCTGCTCATTTACCAGAAGAAGATTGCGAAATGCTTGACGGAATAGGTAATTTGCTGCCGTCGTCTTTACCATTCTTACTGGAAGATGAAGAAGCGGGCCGATAATCAGACGCGCCAAGCTGCACAACGCGCTGCTGGCCATTGACCAACACCCGCGCCTTACGCTCAGCCAGAGCCAGCAGCTTCACACTCATGCTACCAAATTCGACATCTTCTCCGACCATTATGCTCTTGGTCACGCCGCCATGCTGCAGAATGGCGCGCGTTCCGACAAGGCCAATCAGGAAGAGTTTATCGCTATTTGACCCGCGCGCTTTTGTAGTGATCGGCTTTTCATCCGTCTCGCCGACAACCATGGGCGGCAACTTGCCAGTGATATTCTCTACCTCATCCGCCGAAGGCATGGGCGGTGCAGGCAAGACTTTGTGGCCGCCATTATTGGTAGAGTTACGTGGTATGGCGGAGGACGCCCCCGTCAAAACATCATTGCCGCCATCACCAATACCTTTGCCGCGCACCGGAATAACGGTGAAGCCGATTTTACCGGTGTGGCGCATAATCAGGTCGGTGGCAATATTTCCTTGCTCTTGCGGCTGCCATTTGAGGGTAATCGGGCAAGAGGCGTCCGGCTTCAATTCCTGGTCAACTTCGCAACCCGTCGTCAGCCGCTCCAACCCTTTATCGACCGCAATCAGATCGATAGCCTTGATGCTGATGGTTTCGGGACTGTCATTGACCATCAACGCCGTCCGCACGGCAGGCGCACCAGATAAATCCACATCACCAAAATCAATGGGCTTCATATCGCGGCTACTCAGGTTTAGCCCCTCAGCGCGCGCTGCACTTTTCGTATCATTGATGGCGCGCCCCGTAACCAGCGCCCGAGCAATGCGCCCCAACCCATCATGCTTGACGAGAATTTCCACGCTCCAAGCCCCTGCGCTCGTCGGCGTAATTGCCAATGCCACCGTGCAGCGACTGAAACCGGCCACTTTGCTCTGCACGGCGCAATCGCTGTTCTCAATCTCAACTTTGACATTACCGTCGCCGGTGGCGGTCAGCTCGGCCAATGTCACCCCCATATTACCGGTATTGACGAAGAACAGACTGACGCGGCGCATGATGCCCACTGTCGATTCACCCGCCTCAAAGGTTTTGGGGTCAGCCACAAGCGCATCGGCACTCGCACCTTTACCAGCAAACGTTCCTGGCTCGACAAAGGCCGCATCGCGCGCAAAACCAACCTGCGGTAACAGCAGGAGCGTTAAGCACAGAGCAATGCGCCAAAGCAAGCTCATGGTAGACCCATGCTGCTAAAAATGCGGCCAAGCTCGTTTTGCATGAATGTTTTATCTACCAACATTGAGTGACGGTGCGTCGCGATTGGCATGATGGGGGCCGGGGCGACTGCAGCCATCGGCGCGGCCTGGGTTGGCACCAAAGCCATACTAGGTTCCGATGCCGGAGTTGCCGTCGCGACAGGCGGCGCGCTCGCATCATCTGAGAAAAACACCAAAGAGGGTTTCAGCAGAACGACCAGTTCGCGGTTCTGTGCCGTATTCACGCTGCGAAGCGGCACTCCATCCAGTACTGGGACATTAAAGCGGTCGCGCGCCAAATCATCGCGCGAGGACGTCATGCCCGCGAGCACGACATTATCGCCCGGGCGCATCCGCAGCACGGTTGAGAAATCACGGTTCGTCGTTTCCGGCAGCTGCAGCGTCGTCGAGCCGGTGCTCACCGAGTCAATCTTGATGAGATCGGTGATAGCGATGGCAAGCGTCGAGAATATAACGCCCGATTCATATGAGCCATTGACGTTGATTTTAAGCCCGGTTTCGATTTTATCGGTTGAAACCGTATTACTGCCCACGCCGGTGCCGCCGGTCGTTGTACCCGCCACCGAATTCGTCAACTGGCCAACGGAGGAAACATAGCTGCGTGTGCCACCAACGCGAAATTCCGCCGAAGAGCCAGACACGAAGGTTAGCTGGGGATTGCTTAGCGTTTGCACAACGCCCTGGGTCGAGAGGAAGTTGGCGACGACCGTTGCGCTCACCTTGCCGCTCAACACCGCGCCGAGGCTGACACCGCCGGTGACCGTGCTCAACGCTTCAGAGGCAGTCAGCCCGAACTTTTCAGTGTTGCCACCAAAATTACTGATTTTGAGGTCTTTCCAGTTAATGCCCCGCGAAGCCTCGCTATCGAGTGAAACTTCCCAGATATACATTTGAACCACGACGAGCGGGCGACCGTTGCGTAATTGCTCAAGATATTTGCTGACGCGTTCCTGACCTTCCACCGTGGTAGTGTAAATTAGGTTGCCGCCAGCTTCATCTGCTTCGGCTTTGCTACCAGCAAGGCGGCTAATTGCATCCACGATACTGTTCGCCGTCGTTCCTCCCGTCGCTTTACTGGTGGCGCGCTCAATCGGCGGCAGTTCGATGACAAAACTCTGTTCTTCTTTAAGCTCAAGATTGCCCTCGCGCGCCACACAGAAAATACGCGCCGCAGAACAAATCCGCTGCACGACTTTCGGCAAGGGACCGCTCAGATTGAGCAGCGTGACCAGTCGGTCATTCATATCCTTGCCCTGATAGGACAGTGATACATCGGTGCCTGCCAACACAGCTTCCAAAGCCGCCGTCACCGGCACATTCTGTAAATTCGTCAGCGGCACATGGATTTTTTCTGGCAGACTATCAACCCGACCGAGCTGCTTTTCATGCAGGCTGCCACCAACCTTTAGCGTCACAATCGGCGGATCATCCTCACCACGAATGGTTTCATCCGCAGCGGGCACTTCTGGTACTTGCGGTGTGCGATTGAAGACGCGCTTGGCCGCCGGCACTTCCCAGTCGCTACCACAACCCGCCAAGGCCAGCGCAAGCAGGGCAACCCCAGACCATCGCCCCAGTGAACGGTGTGGATGTGAATGATATGTGAGCACCACTATCCCTGCTTCCAATTCATTTTGAACTGACGGTTTTCCACGCTTGGTCCTGCCACATGGATTCCATTGTGAGCCAATACCTCGAACGCGCCGAACGGAGTGACGCGCTTTAACTTTAAGCTGTAGGCCATTGAGAATCCGTTAACCACACGCGCTTCGTGGCAGACTCCCCCACGACCATTTATGTTGCTGAATTACCACAACCACTTAGCGTGGAATTATCGGCTTATTCGGCCACGAAATTATGCTAAGCCTCGATAGATATTCCGACTCACGCCAAATCCTTAAAGATTGATGACTGCACCAGGCCTAACCTTACTCACTGGCGCGACCGGCTTCGTCGGCGCCGCTTTGGCGCGACTTTTATGCGCCGAAGGTTGGAACCTGCGCGTCCTTAGCCGCAAGCGAAGCGACCGCAGCAACCTCACCAACCTAAATGTAACGATTGCGGAAGGAGACTTGACCGACGCGGACTCTTTACGCGCCGCCGTGCAGGGCTGTGACGCCCTTTTTCATGTCGCCGCCGATTATCGCATCTGGGTACCTGACCCGATGGCGATGCACCGCGCCAATGTCATCGGCACCCGCACCTTGCTGGAAGCGGCGCAAGAGGCGGGCGTCAAGCGCATAGTCTATACCAGCTCGGTAGCCACACTGGGGCTAAATAGCAACGGCACACCCGCCGACGAAGCCACACCTTCCAGCCTCGCCACTATGGTCGGCACCTATAAAAAATCCAAATATCTCGCCGAACAGGAAGTGCATAAGCTAATCGCGGCAAGGCAACTGCCCTGCGTCATCGTCAACCCCTCAACCCCCATCGGCCCCTATGACATCAAGCCGACGCCAACCGGCCGCATGATTGTGGAAGCGGCGCGCGGCATGATGCCTGCTTTTGTTGATACGGGGCTAAATGTCGTGCATGTTGATGACGTCGCCATGGGGCACTTGCAAGCCTTCCGCCAAGGCCACTTCGGCGAACGCTATATTCTGGGGGGCGAAAACCTGTCGCTCAGCGCAATCCTGGCTTTGGTTGCCCAGGTGACGAATCGCAGCCCGCCGCGCATCAAACTGCCGGTTTCAGGTTTAATGCCGCTGGCTTATGCCGCTGAAGCGGTTGCCCGCATCACCGGCAAGGAACCCTTCGTGACCCGTGACGGTCTCTTGATGGCAAAAAAGAAGATGTATTTTCGTTCAACCAAAGCCGAAGCTGCGCTAGGCTACAACCACCGGCCTGCCGCCGATGCGATCGCCGACGCCGTGCGTTGGTTTAAGGAAAAGGGGTATTGCTGATGTTCTGGCTCATCATCACACTCATTGCCTGTTTCGCCTGGGCTTGGCTACTATGGGGACAGGGCAATTTTTGGCACATCATTTTGCCGCAGCCGCCCTTGGTCAAACCAGCTATTTGGCCGAGCGTCGCTATCATCGTGCCAGCGCGCAACGAAGCGGCGATGCTGCCTGACACATTGCCGGGGCTTTTGGCGCAGGATTATCCCGGCAGGTGGCAAATCTTTGTTGTAGATGACCATAGCACCGATAATACCGGTGCGGTTGCCGCCCAGATTGCGGCGGCCAAGGGCGCGAGCGACCGCGTGCAAGTTGTGCAAGCCCCCCCGCTACCCGAAGGGTGGAGCGGCAAGGTTCACGCGCTTCATTGCGGTGTGCAGGCGGCTGGCCCAGCGGATTATTACCTTTTCACCGACGCCGACATCTACCACCGCGCCACCAGCATGGGTTTTCTGGTGACACGATCGCTCTTTGACCAGCTCGATCTCCATTCGCTGATGGTTAAACTGCGCTGCGTTAGTATTTGGGAAAAGCTTTTGGTGCCCGCTTTCGTCTACTTCTTTCAGATGCTTTACCCCTTCAGTTGGAGCAACACACCCGGGATGCAGGTGGCTGCGGCTGCCGGTGGTGTCATGCTGGTCGAGCGCAACGCTCTGGAAGCGATTGGCGGTCTGGCAGTGATTAAGAGCGCACTTATCGATGATTGTGCCCTCGCCCGCGCTATCAAGTTCCGCCCCAGCCCTACGCCGCCCCGCACCCTCATTACGTTAGTGGATCATGAGGTTGTCAGCCTGCGCCGCTATGATTCCCTAGGCGCGCTCTGGCAGATGATTAGCCGAAGCGCCTTTAATCAACTGAAATATTCTTGGCTTTTGCTAATCTTGGCCGAATTATGCCTCGCTCTCATTTTCTTCGCGCCATTGTGTCTGCCGTTTCTCGATGGCCCCTTCGCTTTAGCCGGCTTTGTCTTGCTTTCAGCCATGTTGTATAGCTACTTGCCCATGGTTGGATTTTACAAAATCAACTTCCTCTGGGCGGCGACGCTCCCCATAGCCGCACTCATCTATATGGGCGCGACACTTGACTCAGCCCTGCGCCACTTATTTGGCCAAAAAAATAACTGGCGGGGTCAGCGTCCAAAAACACTGTCCGCCGCGCCGCAGCCGACGGCTGGAAAGGCTTGAAAGCATCAATGTCAGCCTCTCTGACACCCAAGTCGCTTGAAACCCCAAGCGGCAAGCATGAGGGAACGGAAAATTTTCCCGTTGGGTCGCTGCTCATCCGTGCCGGGCTGCGCCGCCATGTCCATGCCTTTTATCGCTTTGCCCGCGCAGCAGATGACATCGCTGACAATCCATTACTCGATGCTGCCGCGAAGATCGCCGCGCTTGACCGTTTTGCAGCCGCCGTGCAAGGCGCCGACGACTCCGAAGCGCCCGCAGCCACGGCGATGTATCGTAGCCTGCAAGAAAGCAACGCCTCGCCGCAGCATTGCCTCGACCTGCTCACCGCCTTCAAGCGCGATGCCACCCAGCTGCGGTACCACGACTGGGATGACCTTATCGATTATTGCAATTTTTCGGCAGCACCGGTCGGGCGCTATCTGCTCGACCTGCACGGCGCGCCGCACAGTGCCTGGCTCGCAAATGACGCCCTATGTAACACACTGCAAATCATCAACCATATTCAGGACTGCGCCGATGATTATCGCGCACTTGATCGCGTTTACATTCCGCAAGACATGCTCGCTGCGCACGGTGCCAGCGTCGCCATGCTGGCGGAAGCGAAAGCACCGATGGCTCTGCAGCAAACGCTCCATGACATGCTCGACCGCATGGCGCCCATGCAGGAATTGGCGCGCAGCTTCCCGCGCCAGATACCAGCGCTCCGGCTACGGTTGGAAACGGCGATTATTGTGTCTCTTGCCGAGTCACTGACTGCCGTGCTGCGTATTCGTGACCCGCTCAGCGAGAACGTTAAGCTCAGCAAAACCGCGAAATTGCACGCCGTGCTTTTTGGCCTGTGCTGTCGGGTATGGTGAGCCGATGATGAGCGCCCAAACCCTCACGCCTGCATCGGCGCAAAGCGCCATGGCCGCCCAGGTTAAGCGCGCCAAAACTTCATTTTCCGCTGGCATGGCGGCATTGCCCGCGCCACGCCGTGACGCCATGCACGCGCTCTACGCTTTTTGCCGCACCGTTGATGACATCGCCGACGATTTACCGACGCAAGCCGAGCGCAATGCCGGGCTTGGACTCTGGCGCGCACGTATAACCAAACTCTTCAGTGATAAAGTAGCCGAGGATTCCATCACCATTGCATTGCTGCCAGCGATCCAGGCCTATGGCCTCGTTGAAACCGATTTTCAGGCGATTATTGACGGCATGGCGATGGATGCCGGTGCGCCCATAATCGCCCCCGACCGCGCCACCCTCGATCTTTACTGCGACCGCGTCGCCAGCGCCGTCGGTCGCGTCGCGGTGCGGATTTTCGGCGATGCGGGACCGCAGGCGATGCAGGTCGCCCACCACCTTGGCCGCGCCCTGCAACTCACCAATATTCTCCGCGATCTGCATGAGGATGGCGCGCGCGCGCGACTCTATCTGCCGCGCGAACTCATGGCCACGCATGGGCTGCCTACCGATCTTACAGTGCTGCAAGACAAACGCCTGCCCATCGTCTGCCGCGCCCTCGCCGAAGAGGCCGAAGCTCATTTTACAGCCGCCCAAACCGCGATGCTGTCCTGCGCGCCCGCCGCAATGCGCCCCGCGCGCATCATGGGCGGCTATTATGCGGCAATTCTACAGCGCTTGCGGCAAAGGGATTGGCAGGATATCACCCAGCGGGTTCGTCTCGCGCCGTGGGAGAAGCTGTGGATAATGCTGCGTTACCGGTATTGCCAATGAGTGAGACAGAACCAAAAATTCATATTGTCGGCGCCGGCCTTGCCGGGCTTTCGACCGCGCTGCATCTGGCACAGGCAACACGCAATATTGCCATTTACGAATCTGCGAGCCAGGCAGGCGGGCGTTGCCGCTCTTATTTCGACCGCGAACTGGGCTGCCGGATTGATAACGGCAATCATCTTGTGCTTAGCGGCAATGTCATCATGCGCGATTACCTGATGCTGGCTGGCGCGGAAGAGACGCTGGCTGGCCCCCATGATGCGCGCTTCAACTTCATGGATGTGCGCGATGGCGCGCAGTGGACAATGGCCATCGGCAATGGCGTGATCCCCTGGTGGCTGTTCAGCGCCAAGAGCCGCGTGCCCGGCACGAAAATCGGCGAATACCTTTCGGTGCTGCGCGTCATGCGCGCTAAGCCCGATGAAACCGTCGCGGCACTGACGCAACATACCGGCGCGCTCTATGAAAAATTCTGGGCACCCTTGTGCCTCGCCGTGCTCAATACCGCTCCGGAGTTAGGCTCAGCGCAACTCCTCGGTAATGTTTTAAGCCAGAGTTTTGCCATGGGAGGGCGCGCCTGCCGTCCCCTCTTCCCACGGCATGGCATGTCGGAAACTTTCGTCGATCCATGCCTGGCTAAGCTGCAAGGTGTCGGCATCTCGCCGCATTTCGGGCGGCGGCTTCAGCAGATTGAATTTACCGAAGGCCGCGCCAGTGTGCTGCATTTCGGCAATATGGTGATTCCGCTAGCCCCGCAAGATTGGGTTGTGCTCGCCGTGCCTGCCTGGGTCGCGCAAGATTTGCTTCCCGACCTCATCGCCCCAAACGATTTCAGCAGCATCATCAACGCACATTTCCGTGTGGATGTGCCGCGCAAGCATCCGAGTTTCACTGGCATCATCGGCGGTGTCGCCGAATGGGTCTTCACCCGCCCGGGTATCGCCTCTGTCACCGTCAGCGCGGCAGAGCGTTACGCCGCCTGGTCGGGCACCCAACTCATCACGTCCATTTGGCAGGATGTCGCGCGCACCTTCGCACTCGATCCGGCGACGATTCCGCCGCACCGTCTGGTTAAGGAAAAGCGCGCCACTTTCGCCGCCACGCCTGCGCAAGCGGCGCGCCGCCCCAAGGCGCGCACCAACTGGCAAAATGTGCTTTTGGCGGGTGACTGGACACAGAATGAGCTGCCCTCGACGATCGAGGGCTCCATCCGCACTGGCCTGCGCGCCGCGCAAATGATTACGCGCTGGTTAGGATTATAAAATGCCGCGCTCTTCCCACGGCGCTCAGCAAGCCGCCGCCAAAGCCCGCGAAAGGCTCAGACCACTGGCAACATTGAGGGAAGAAGCGCAAGTGGGTCAGCCAATTTCTGCTGCCGAGCTGCAGAACGCCATCGCCCAAGCAGCTAGCCCAGGGCAAGATGCAGCCAAGCGCAGCCAAGCGCTAAACCTTGCCCTCCAAGCCACAAGGCAAACGCCTGAACTGGCTGGACCGCATGAGCTGGCACGGCTGGTGACGCTCAAGCAGAACGCTACGGCCACAGCCCTCGCGCGCCAAGCCGGGAATATTCTTGGTCTACTGCTGGCGCATACGCTAAGCGGCGGGCACCAACCAGCCATCATTATCCGCAGCAACCGCAGCCTGCCTCCGCACAAAGTGCCCGCCGTCTTAGACATGGGAGGCCATGTGCTGATGAGCCTGGGGCTGCCCACGACGGAGGCCGTCAACAAGATGATGGGCGTGCCGCATATGCGCCCCGTGGATGGGCAAGTGCAGTTCTTCACAAGCCCACTGCAACTCACCCGCACTTTGCTCAACGGCAAGGCTGGCGATATGCGCACGGTGTTACCGGCAATGCTGCTCAGCTTGCAGGAAGCCAGCGCGATCAATAAAACGGAGCCACCGCGTTTTCGTGGCGCAGGCACTGCCCTACGCGCCGTTGTCAAAGAACTGACTGCACCGCCGCATCTCACCGCGACGACCTCACTTCTGCCCCGTTGGCCTAAGGCTGTGCAAAAACTCTTCCCCGCCCCAAAGCGTTAGGGCCCCGCTTAAACCAGCAGATGCGCCAAACAAAAAGCGCCGGACTCGCGTCCGGCGCTCTTGTCATTCATCCGGCAAAATTAGAAGTCGTATTTGCCGCGCAGCGAAACCGCGTGCTGCTTGTCTTTCAGGTTGAAGCGCCCGCCATAGGTCAGACCGACGGTGAAGCCATCATCCAGCGCCTTGGTCAGACCCACGCCGATGACGGCGAAGTTCTTTTGCGCGGCATCAACCGGCGTTGCAAAGGGCGCGGCCGTACCGCCGACAAAGTTGGTGTCAACCGAGCGTGCGCCATTGAGGAATTCACGTTCATAGGCCACTGACAGGCTAGGAATGAAATTGCCCAGATGGCTTTCGATCTCGCCCGCAACGCGGCCGCCAACCTTGAGGCTCAGCGAATGCACGCCTTGGCTGCCAACTGACAACGAAGCCGTGCCCGCGCCCGATTCCGTAAAGCCCGCGAGGTGGGCATATTGATATTGCAATTGGGCGAAGGGGCCTACCGTCACATTGCGCATCACGCCGGTCTTGCCGCCATTATCGACGTTGAAGTCGTAACCGCCGCCCAGCGAGCTGCCGATCTGCCAACCCTGGCTGCCGCCATGCGCCTTGGTCGAAAAGGCACCGACGACGATGTTACGGTCATAATC
>JAGOHT010000218.1 GCA_017996055.1 Alphaproteobacteria bacterium | reverse complement strand
GGCGACGGCAGCAGCCACGGGTTCCAGCTCGGCATACTCTTTGGAGAGCTTGGTGAATTGCGCAGCGGCAAGGTCAGGCTGGGCGAGGAGATGCTTGAGCTCCTCGAACCGTTCGCTGACCCGCGCCAGTTTTTCGGCGGGGATCATGATGCGTCGCTAGGCTGCGGCTTCGGCGGCGGTTTTTTCCGCCTCAATCTCTGCGGCGCGCTGCTCGACCAGCCCGACCAGATGCGCGACGATATCTTCGTCCTTCAAGCGATGATCCGGCTGCCCCTTGATATAAACTTGGTGTGTATTCTTGCCGCCGCCGGTGAAGCCGATATCGGTCATCAGCGCCTCGCCCGGGCCATTGACGACGCAACCAATGACAGAGACGGTGAGCGGCGTGGTGATATGGGCGAGGCGTTCTTCCAACACTTCGACGGTCTTGATGACATTGAAATTCTGTCGCGCGCAGCTGGGGCAGGAAATCACGGTGACACCGCGACGGCGCAGCCCCAGTGATTTGAGCATCTCGAATCCGACCTTGACCTCTTCCTCCGGCTCGGCGGATAGCGAAACGCGAATGGTATCGCCGATGCCTGACCACAGCAACATGCCCATGCCAATCGAACTTTTCACAGTGCCGGCGCGCAAGCCGCCAGCTTCGGTGACGCCGACATGCAGCGGATAATCACATGCACTTGCCAAGCCTTGATAGGCCGCGACGGCGAGGAAAGCGTCGGACGCTTTAACGCTAATTTTGAAATTGAAGAAGTCATTATCTTCCAAAATTTTGGCGTGGTTGAGCGCGCTCTCGATCATCGCATCGGGGCAGGGCTCGCCATATTTTTCCAATAATTCTTGTTCGAGCGATCCAGCATTGACGCCGATACGCATCGAGCAGCCATGGTCTTTGGCGGCCTTGATGACTTCGCGCACACGGTCAGCAGAGCCAATATTACCCGGATTGATGCGTAGGCAGGCCGCGCCGTTCTGCGCCGCTTCGATCCCACGCTTATAGTGAAAGTGGATATCTGCGACGATGGGCACATTGACGGCCTTGGTGATGGTCTTGAGCGCCGCCGAGGATTCTTCATCCGGACAGGAAACACGAACAATGTCTGCGCCTGCCGCTTCACAGCGCAAAATCTGGTCAATCGTCGCCGCCGCATCCGTGGTCAGCGTGTTGGTCATGGTCTGCACCGCGATTGGCGCGTCGCCACCTACCGGCACCTTGCCGACCATAATCTGCCGACACTTCCGGCGTTCGATACTGCGCCAGGGGCGGATATGATGGATGTCGTTATGGTCGCCGCTCATGGTCGTCCTACAAAGTCAGAGAAAGTCTAGTCGCGCAATTTAGGCTGCAAATCTCGCATTGCCAAGGGGTTACGCGGACGTTCTGGCAGCTGCGGCAAGACGTCATCTTGCCGGAACTCGGCGTGTTTGCCAAGATACACAGTTGCAGTGCAACAGACTGAAGCGCTTCGATTTTTATTTATTTTCAATTTTAAACGTGATTGCATTGGTGGGTTCGGCTCGATTCGAGGACCCATGCTGCATGGCGCGCCAGGTAATCTCCCCAACGGAACCCAAAGTTCCGGTTTCATGCCGCACCTCCTCGCGCAAACTGCCGAATCCCTAACCCAACCCCTACCGCGCGACCCCAGCCCGGTCATTGATGCCCTTTGGCAGCGCTACGGCATAATGCCAATGCGTACCTTCTCCCGGCGCCTGAGCCGGCTGGTGGGCCGCACTGTCTTGGTCGTCGATCTCGCTGCAACACCCCATGCGCCCACGGTGCGCAGCACAGGCAATCACGCGGAAACCTCATTTACCGAAGAGCAACTGGCAGAGCGGGCGCGCTTTCTGCAGGAGCAAGCAAAAGCTACCTTTCCAGAGAAGGCGGACGTCTGGGATAAATGGCAGTGGAAAGAGTCGGCAAAAGTTTGCGCCCCAAATATTGACGAGCTATTGGTCAAAGGCGGACCGCCGGAAGTGGTTGCCCAGGCGCATAAATTGCCTGCCCGCTTGGCGGGCGATTGCTGGGATAAGGCGGCTATCATTTTCTCGCCGGACCCGCGTTGGACACCGCATCAGGATTGGGCCCTGTTGACCGGCATGGGGGGACTACTTGAGCGCAGTCCGCCTGGTACGTTGGTGCAAGACTACAGCAGGAAGCACGAGTTTGCCCATCTGTTGCAGCGTCGGCGGGGCTTCGACAAGGCGGGTGAAAACTGGCGGAACCAGCGTAAACGCTGGGTACTTGAATATGACGCCGACAATCTGTTTCTCAAGGAAGCACGGCACAAGAACAAACTGCTGCAGCGTAAGGCGCGGGAAGGCAAGCTAACCGGTGCGGCGCTGGCCGATAATCGCACGCAACGCCGGGCGCTCATCGAGAATGCGCGTGGTGTCAAACATATGCGCGTCGTCAGCGGCTTCCTTTATACCATGCCGCGCTACTGGATTGGTCTGGCACAGGATAATCCCGCGGCGCTTGGCCTGACGCGGTTGAGCGCGCCGCCGGGCGACAACAAAGCTGCGCAGCAGCTGCATCGCACGGCGGAACGGGCGGCAGAGAAATCTTCCGTAGTCGGCTATGAATTGCGCTGGCGTGTCGCGGCGCAGCTGGAAGGCAAACCCTTGCAGGAAGACTCAGCAACGCTACAGGCAAAAATCCGCGTCTGGCGTAGCCACCCTGAGGCGACAGCGGACAAGTCATCGCATCGCTGGGAAC